>JAFASB010000233.1 GCA_019244985.1 Acidimicrobiia bacterium
ACGCCGGCGACGACCGGTATGACGAGGCGCCGATTCATCCCGTCCCCAGGTACTGGCTCAAACGGTCGGCGCCGGACCTGGCAGCGGGCGTGAGGTCGGCCGTCGACGTGAACTGCACGGTCGGTTGCCCGGCGCCCTTGGTCGACGACGGGAGCCAGACGCCGGTCAGCGACGGGAGGTCTCCGATGCGGAGGAGCCAGCGGGCCGACGACGTGTGGTCGAATCCCATGGCGGTGACGTTGATCGAGCCGATCGCAGACGACGACGCCGCAGTCGCGGCGCCCGTGGGGGACGTGCTGTTCGCCTTCTGGCCCTGGAACGAGGTCAGCCAGACGTCATTGGGAATGACGGTGGCGACCTCCTGCAGCACCCGTGTCCACGCGACGTCGTCGGCGAGAGCACTCGTGACGAACTCCCGGCGCTGAGCCAGCTGCGTGTCGAGATCGGTGACACCCGACAGCGCGTTCACCTGCTGCTGCAGGGCGGCGTTCTGCTGCTCGGCTTGGTTCGCCTTGTCTTTCTCGCTGCTCACCTGCGACTGACGCGCCAGCCACGCCAGCAGCAGGAGGAGGAAAAGTCCTCCGACCCCGGCGCTGGCGAGCACCATCTGCCGGCGTTGCGTTCGGACCTCCGCGACCTCGACGGGGAGCACGCTGATGCGACGCTGCCCGCTCTCGGGCTGACGGGCAGCCAGCGCGAGCCCGATCGGAACCGCGAGAAGGGGCTCGCTCTCCATGAGGCGCGCTTCGGGGATCCCCGTGCGGGCCAGCTCGAGGCCAGCCAAGGGGTGACCCTCCTCGACGGCGATTCCGAGCGTCTGCTCGAGGGTTTCGGCGAGACCGATCGTCCGGCTGCCGCCGCCGGTGAGGACGATGCGGCCGATCGGCGATGCCTCCGGTTGGGCCTGGTAGTAGTCGAGCGAGCCGCGGACCTCCTCGATCAGCAGGCTCGACTGGGCGGTGACGATCTGCGCCGTCCTCGACTCGAGGTCGTCGGGCGAGTCGGGATGGGCCCGGCGCTTGAGGTCCTCGGCGGTGTCGGCGTCGACCTGCAACTCGGTCGCGATGCCACGGGTGATGTCGTCGCCACCGACGCCGAGCATGCGGACGAACTCTGGAACGCCACGTTGATGCACGACGACGTTGGTGATCGACGCCCCGACGGAAACGATCGCCTCCGCCGTCGGTTGCAGATCGTTGAGCAGGCCGACCGGCGTCAGCGCCCGCATGAGGGCGAAGGGAATGAGGTCGACGAGGGGGGCACCGAGCGCCGCCCCCTCCGCTCCCGCCAGCAGCGAACGCACCATGTCGCGCTGGGCGGCGACGAGCAGGATCCTGACCATCTCACCGTCAGGCGTGGCGAAGTTCTCGATGACCTGGAAGTCGATGATGGCGTCCTCGACAGGGATCGGGATCAGGTCCTGGGCCTGGAACTGCAGCGCCGAGCGCATGTCCTCGTCGCTCATTGCCGGAAGGTCGGCCTGGCGGACCACCACGCGCTGGTTGCCAACGCCGAGGATCACCGTGCGGCTCCGGAAGCCCGCCTCCCGCCACAGTCGCCGAATGGCGGCGGTGACGGCGGGGACGTCGACGACCTCCCCGCCCCGGACGGCGCCCGGAGGCAGCGCCACCTGGCCGAACCGGGTGAGGGTCACCTGCTCGCGTCCGAGCACCAGCTCCACGGCGCGCACGGCGCTGGTCCCGACGTCGAGGCCCACCGCACGCTGCGCCATCAGCGCGGCACCTCATGATCGATGCCGACCGAATCAGCGAGACCCACCGAATCACTGATACCGACCGAGCGGTCGAGGTAGGCGTCGACCTCGCTCTCGCGAATCCGGTAGCCGCGCCCGACCCGGGCGGCGCGGAGGTCACCGGCGCGGATCAGCCGGTACACGGTCATGTTCGAGACGCGCATGATGCCGGCCACTTCGTGGACGGTCAGCAATCGATCAGTGGTCTGCACAGAAGCTCACAGTGAGGGCGGCGGCGATCGCCCACCGTAGCAACATGGGCAACTTTGTCAACAACTCATAACACGAGTAACAGCAGTGACCGGGACCGATCACGGGACAACAGGACGAACAGGCGGGAAGGCGCCGGTCTGCGGCCTAGGCGGGCGAGTACCAGGCCAGGATCGACGACCCGAACAGGACCGCGATCACGGCCCCCGCGGCCAGGAAGGGGCCGAACGGGATGTGGTCCTTGCGGCCCCTGCGGCGGAAGGCCATCAGCACGAGACCGACGACCGAACCCAGCAGGAAGCCGAAGAACACACCGAGGAAGACGTGCCGAAGGTCGAGCCAGCCGAGGAACAGTCCGAGGAGAAACGAGAGCCGGACGTCACCGAAGCCCATACCGCGCGGCGAGATCAGGTGGAGCACGAGGAAGAAGAGCCACGCCACGACGGCGCCGAGGAGCGCCCGTTCGAGGTTCTGCCACTGGTCCTGGGTCGCGGCCGCCAAGACCAACAGCGGGAGGGCGATGAACAGGGTCGGATACAGCACCCGGTTGGGGATGATGTAGTGCTCGAGGTCGATGAAACTGATCGCCACGAGCGAGGCGAAGAACACCAGATAGGCGGGCACCGCCCAGTCGAGGCCGAAGCGCAGCGCCACCGCCACGAACAGGGCGCCCGTCAGGACCTCGACCAACGGATACCGGGCCGAGATGGGTTCGCCGCAGGTCCGGCACTTCCCACGCAGAAGCACCCACGACACGACGGGGATGTTGTCGCGCTCGGCCAGCTGCGTGCCGCAGCCGGGACACCGGGACCGCGGGCGCACGACCGACTCCTTGCGCGGCACGCGGTGGATGACCACGTTCAGGAACGAGCCCACGGCCAATCCGAACAGGCCGCAGGCCACGAGGAGGGCGGCGGTCACCGCCGGCAGGGTACCGGCGAGCCTTCCTGCCGCGCCGGTAGTGTCCCGCGCCCATGGCCCAGACCCGCTCGGGCGCCAGGGTGGTGGCGGTGGCGATGGCCCTTCTGCTGCCGATCGTCTTCTCGACATCGGTGTCAGCAGGGGCCTGGAGCCCGCGTGCCGCCGTTCTGCTCGTCGGGGCCGTATTCGGGCTCCCCCGACTGGTCCCGCTGCTCTGGAGCGACGCGCGGCGGGCCGCGCTGGCCGGTGCCGCATTTCTCGCCGTTGCCGCCCTGTCGACGGTTCTGTCGCCCCAGCCGATGCTGTCGCTGTTCGGTCTCTACAACTGGGGTACAGGCCTGCTGTTCGTCGCCGCCCTCGTCGGGGTGTGGGCCCTCGGCGCAAGCGTCGGGGACGGTGTCGTCGAGGTGGTCGAGCGTGCGCTGATCGCGGGTGTGCTCGTCAACGCCGCCGTCGCCATCGTGCAGGGCGCCGTCAACCTCGACACCGCCCCCTTCACCCGTTACGAGGGCCGAGCTGCCGGGTTGTTGAGCAACCCGGTGTACCTCGCCACGCTGATGGCGGGCGGCCTCGCCCTCGTGCTGCCCCGCGTCAGGACGAGTGTGGCGCGGTGGGGCGCAGCCACCGTCGTCGTGGCCGCCGCTCTGCAGCTGTCGGGGTCGCGCTTCGCTCTCGGCCTGGCGATCGCGTCCGGCGGCGTCGTGCTCTTCCGGGAGCGTCGGCAGGCGGCCGCCGGCGTGGCCGCCCTCGCCCTCGGCCTGTTGCTGGGTGTCGGCGTCGGCGCCCTGGGCGGCGCGACGACCGGAAGCGGCCGCGTGCAGGCCGGCGGCGAAAGCGTCGGCACCACGGCCAGGCTCCACGAGTGGGCCAGCGCGGCCGACGCCATCGGCGACCGTCCCGTGCTCGGCGCAGGGCCGGGCCGGTTCCGGGCCGCCACGTCGAGGTACCGGGACCTCGCCCTCGTCCGCGCTGAAGGCGCCGACCGGCGCTTCGTCGACGCCCACGACATCGTCGTCGAGTACGCCACGACCACCGGGGTGCTCGGCGCCGCCGCGCTTGCCTGCTGGTTGCTCCTCGCGTGGCGCCGGGCGCGAGGGTCCCTGCTCGGATTCGCCCTCCTGGTCCTCGCCATGCACCTGGTGGAGCCGCAGTCGCTGGGCACGACGCCGCTGGCGTTCCTCGCCCTCGGTGTCGCAGGACGGGCCGAGGTCAGCCGCCTCGGGCGCGCCGCCACGGCTGTGACCGCCGTGCTCGTCCTCGCCGCCCTGGCGTCTGCGGGACGCTTGCTCTGGGGCGACTTCGTCCTCCACCAGGCGGAGCTCGACTTCGCTCCCGACCGTGCCGCTGCCGCGGTCCGTACCCTTCCGCCCTGGCCCGAGCCGTCGCAGGTGGCCGGCCGGGTGTGGCTGTTTCGCAGCATCGCCACCCGTGATCCGGCCGCGCGCCAGGCCGCCCTGCGCTGGGACCGGCTGGCGACCCGTCGCGATCCGACCGACCCTGATTCGTGGGCCATGCTCGCCGAGGCCGAGCTGTACTTCGGTCAACCCCAACGGGCTGTCCGCAGCTTCGGCCAGGCCCTCCGCTGGGATCCGTGGTCGGTGCGCGCGCTGAACGGGCTGGGCAACGCCTTGCTCGCCGTCGGCGATCGGCCGCGTGCCCGAGCGGCACTCGAGCGTTCGCTGCGGGCTGAGCCGCACCAGCCGAAGATCAGGACCCAGCTGTCCCGCTTTTGACCCCGACCAGGTCTTCGCGAGCCGGGTTCCGTACGACGTGGAGGGGCGGCCCGAAGGCCGCCCCTCCACCTACATGGTGACTGCCGTGCTGTCGCTCACCAGCTGCTGGTGAAGGTCGGCAGCGTGCCGTTGGTGGCCGGGCAGGTGCTGTCCTTGCCGTAGGTCGTCCCAGAGCTGCCGGCGACGTCCTTGAGGTAGTAGCAGGTGCCGGACTTGCTCTTGACGCCGATGACGACGGTGTCGTTGGCGTTGGTGGTGGTCGACACGGAAACGGCAACCTCGTTGGTGGCACCAGCTGCGCCCGGGACCTCATCGGCCACGAAGGCGAGCGACGGCTCGACGCCAGTGAGCGTCGTGCTCGAGGAGCTGTACGTCTGGTTGTCGGTGTACACGGTCTTCTCAGCGGTCAGCGCGTTACGGGCGTTGGACTGAGCGGAACGGTCCTGG
>JAFASB010000243.1 GCA_019244985.1 Acidimicrobiia bacterium
CGATGTCCATGTAGGTATCTCCCATGTCGACGCCCCGGCACGGGGCTGGCTGCTGTTGCACTTTCTTCGGCAGCCGGCGGAGACGACTCGATAGGACTATCGGCCCATTCAGTGTTTGAGGCGCTACAGAGCGTGACGAATGGTGCCTAATCCAACCGCACAATGCCCATGCGCACGGCCTGGAGCACTGCCTGGGTTCGGTCCCGGGTATCCAGTTTCTGGTAAATCGAGGCCAGGTGGTTCTTCACGGTCTTGACGCTGATGTACAGCTGGGCCGCCACCTCCGTGGTCGACAGGCCGTCGGCGATCAGCTGGAGGACCTCCTCCTCGCGCTTACTGATGATTGGCTCGGCACCCGCCGCCTCCTCGCGCTGGACCAGGTCGCGGACCTCGCCCAGCATGGAGGCTGCCAGCTCTGGTGACAGGGCCGTCTCGCCGGCCGCCGCCTTGCGCACGGTGTCGACGACGTCCTCGGTCGAGCAGTCCTTGACCAGGTAGCCGGCAGCTCCGGCCCTGATCGCGTCGACCAGCACCTCCCTGTCGGCGTGCATGGTGAGGATCACGACCTGGGTGCCGGGCAGCCGGTCGCGAACTTGGCGGGTCGCCTCGACACCGTCGAGGACGGGCATGGTGACGTCCATCAGGATGACGTCGGGCTCGAGCTCGGCGGCCAGGCGCACGGCCTCGCCACCGTCGGGTGCCTCGCCGACGACATCGAAGCCGTTGTCCTCCATGGCCCGGCGCAACGACTCGCGGAGCATGCGGTGGTCGTCGGCCAGCAGCAGACGGATGGGGTTTGCAGTGTTTGCGGTGTCTGCGTCGCTCATTGGGTTAGGGGTTCTCCAGCCGGCAGCGCACGGTCGTGCCCCGCCCTTGTACGGACTCGAACTCGAGCACGGCGCCGATCGCGTCGGCCCGCTCGCGCATGCCGAGCATGCCGTAGGAGTCGACGCGGCCGGCGCGTCCGACCGGGAAGCCCTGGCCGTCGTCCTCGACGACGAGCAGGGCGCTGCTGCCGTCGCAGCGCCACTGCACGCTCACGTGCTTCGCCTGGGCGTGACGCTCGACGTTGCTGATCGCCTCCTGGGCGATGCGCCACATCTCCCGCTCCTGGGGGACCGGAAGGCGGGCCGTCTCCTCGTGTCGGAACGACGTCTCGATGGCGGCGCGCCCGCGCACTCGGGCAAGGAAGCCGTCGAGCGCGTCGACGAGGCCACGCGTCTCGGTGACGTCGGTGCGCATGTCGTACAGGGTCTCGCGCACCTCGCCGACGACCGACCGGACGTCGGCGCGCAGCTGTTCGAGGTCGTCGTGCACCGGCTGGCCGTCGGCCCGCTTGACGATGCGGTCCAGCTCGAAGGCGACGTAGGCGAGCGACTGCCCGATGCGGTCGTGCAGCTCACGGGCGATACGGGTGCGCTCCTCGGCGGCGCCGATGTTCCGCAGCCGGGCGAACCAGCGGGCGTTGTCGATGCCGAGGGCGGCGGGCTCCATGAGCCCTTCGACGAGGCGAGCCTCGCGCGCGCCGAGCCGGCCCTCGACCGTGTGCTCGAGGGCGACCACGCCGACGAGCTGGTCACGGGCGCGCAGCGGTGCGTACACGCCGGAGCTCGAGCTGGTGGCCAGTCCCGCGCCCTGCTTGCTGCCCAGGGAGGGCGCGCCGTACGGCGCACCGGTCGTGATCGCCATACGCGCCGCCGGCGGCAGCTCGGCGTCGGGGAGCTCCGCGGGGAGGCGCACGCCCTCGGACACGCTCACCGTCCAGGGGGTACCGGCGCCGTCGCCGAGCAGAATGGCGACGACCTGGCAGTCGACGAGCTCGCGGACGCGTGCGACTGTCGATTCGAGGATCTCGTCGAGATCGAACGACGACGGCAGGCTCTGGGCCACGCGGTGCAGCGACGACAGCAGGGCGTTGGCCTCGGCCAAGCGGCTGATGCGGTCGAGCGCGAGCGAATGCCGTACTTCGGCCTCGCCGAACAGGCGCCGGGCGTAGCCGGCCACCAGGGCGACGAGCACCAGCTCGGCCGACCATTGGGCGGAGTCCTGAAGCCGGACGCTTCGGCTCTTCGACGTGGTCGCCACGAAGCAGTAAGGGATGGTGAGGGCAAGCGCGCACGC
>JAFASB010000154.1 GCA_019244985.1 Acidimicrobiia bacterium
CGCTCGAGCAGCCCCCGCGGCGTCCGCAGCCAGTCGCTCAGCTTCTGCAGCATGCCCATGATCGAACCGCCCGGCAGGTAGCCGATGAACAGCGCGCCTACAGCGATGAAGGCGGGCGCGACGTCGGCCAGCCCGAAGAAGGCCAAGAGGACCAGTCCTGCGGCTCCCACGAGCGCGCCACCGAGTGAGCCGACGCCCGCGACGATCACGGCGATGAACCACAGGAGGCTGCTGCTGATCGGCTCGAACTGGCTGATGGGGGAGAAGGCGTGCGCCTGCTGCGACAGCAGTGCCCCGCCGATACCTGCGATGAAAGCGCTGACCCCGAAGATGAACAGCTTGTAGGCGCGGAGGTCGATGCCGATCGATCGGGCTGCGGTCTCGGAGTCGCGCATGGCGGCCAGGATGCGCCCGAGGCGTCCGCGTCGCAGGTTGTTGGCGAACAGGAACGCCAGCGCCACCCACCCCAGCTCGAACCAGTAGAAGGCCTTGTCGCCGTCCAGCGACCAGCCGAACAGGCTGGGCCGGTTCACGGTGAGGCCGGCCGCACCCTTGGCGAAGATGTCGCTGGAGAACACCAGGCTGAAGCAGAGGACGCCGATCGTCAGCGTCGTCAGTCCGAGGAACAGGCCCTTGCGTTTCAGCGCCGGGTAGCCGGCGATGAGGCCGACCAGAACGGCGGCGAAAGCGCCGATCAGCATCGAGAACACCACGGGGATGCCGAAGGCGTTGCTGACCCGTACCGAGACGAACGAGCCCATGCCTGCGAAGGCCGCTTGGCCGAGCGTGATGTGGCCGGAGAACCCGGTGACGGCGACGATCGAGATGAAGATGACGGTCAGGGCGAGCATCTCTTGGCCGTAGACGATGTTGATGCCGCTGAGCGTGAAGGGCAGGACGATCAGGGCGAGAGCCACGACGCCGATGACCACGCGTGTCTCCGCCCGTCGACCTCTCGCCCCGCCGACCGACCGGGAGACGAGACCGCTGACGCCCGAGCCACTCTCACCGACCTCGTCGAGCTTGCGGTAGATGAGGAGGGCTCCGAACAGGATCAGCACCGAGAGGTTGGGCTTGAGGGCGCCGATCATCTCGGTGAACCAGTGGGGCCAGTGGAAGTGGAGGAACGGCGCCACCGTCGGGTTGAACTGGGTCAGCAGGCTCTGCAGGACGCCGAGGAGCAGCACCCCCGCCGCAACCGCCACGGGGATGCTCACCAGTCGGGCGACGACGGCGACCGAGAATGTCTCGATGACGAGCAGCGTGAGGCCGACGGGGTCGAGCTGGTCCGGCGCGAGGAGGACGCCGGTGAGGCCCGCAAGTCCGGCGCCGAGAGCCCACGAGAGCGAGGCGACGCGGTTGGCGTTGATGGCGGCCAGCTCGGACAGCTGGCGGCGATCGACGACGGCCCGGATCTTGGTGCCCAGGTGGGTGTAGTGGAACAACAGGTACAGCAGCCCGCTGATGACGGCGACCATGATGACGACGGCCAGCCGGTCGGCGCCGATGATGAGCTTGCTCGTCAGGTGCACCGGCTTGTTCTTGACGATCTGCGGGCCGTGGCGCACCGTGCCGGTCCAGATCTTCTGGGCGAGGCCGACCAACAGAAGGAACACCCCGAGCGTCGCGACCAGCTTCTCGGACGTGCCGGCGCCGCGCTTCTGCAACGGTCGGAAGATGAACCGCTCGAGGATGATGCCGATGCCGGGACCGGCAATCAGAATCGTCAGCGGTGTCGCGATCCACAGCGACACGCCCCACTGGGCGTTCAGCTGCCAGAGGATGTACGCCACGATCATGGCGATCGCCCCGTGGGCGAAGTTGAAGATCCCCGTGGCCTTGTAGGTGAGGACGATGCCGATGCCGGCCAGCGAGTAGATACAGCCGGTGCCGATCCCGGCCAGGATCAGCGAGAGCCAGAAGGTCATCGCCTAGGACAGGAGCGTCAGGCGGAGGCGGATGCGGTCTGGGGCTCGCACAGCCGGCAGGGCTTGAGACCCTGGCGCCGGGCCGCGCCGGCCGTCACCGACTTGGCTTCCTTCTTGCCCTGCACCATCGAGCAGTCGGCCCGGTGATAGCTCGAGCCGCCGGGCAACGCCAGCAAGCTGACCGACTCCCGCTGGGTGCTGGTCGGTTCACCGGCTGACGAACCGTTGGTCGACAGTGCCGGGGCGTCGGGGCGGCTGAGGAGCGCGTGATGCAGGTCGGCGACGAGATCTTCGAGGTGGTCGACCCGCTCCTGGGTGCGCTTGAGATCCTCGGTGCCGATGAGCATTGCGCCGAAGCCGACCAGGGCGAGCCCGCCGATGCCACCGGAGATGAGGTACGGAAGTTGTTTCGCCACGATCGCCTCGCGTGAGACGCCGAGGTAGCCGATCAGAACGGCGAGCAGCCCGAGGCCGACGAGGATCCAGCCGTACGTCGGGCGTGTCGCCCGTCCGACCCACTTCCAGAACAACGCGGGATCGGGCATCTCGGGCCGCGACCTCTTCTCGCTCTCTGACGTGATGATCGGCAGATCGGTTGCGGGATCGGCGGTGGCCATGGTCGCTCCCTACTCGACTCGTCGAGGACGTGGCACCAGCAGGCGTGAGCTTAGGCAGACGCCGACGAACGCGATGGCACACGCTAGGTACAACAGATCGAAGCGGTGGCTGATGGTGGCTCCGACCAGATCGGCCTCCAGCTCGCGGAGACTGCCGAGCCGCGAGCCGAGCACCCTCGGGCGACTCGATCGTGTGGTGGTCGAGTTGAACGAACCGGGCGTGCCCGGGGTCCCGAGGACGCCTTCGGCGCCCGATGGGCTTCCGAGGTCCGGCGCAGCAGCCGACGATCCCGTGCCGGGCGGTGTGCTCACCCCTCCGATACCGCCGGCGTCCTGCTGCTGGTTGTCGCTGTTGCGAGCCTGCGACGCCGACGCTCGAGTACCCGCCACCCCGAGGGTGAAGGTGGCGAAGTAGGTGTCGGTGGCGTTCGGGATCTCCAGGAAGCGCTCGATGTAGAAGTTCAGACCCTGGACCTCACTGGTGACGGTCTTGGGGTCCGATGAATTCACGTCGCCGCTCGTGCTTGCCAAAGTGATCTTGGCCTGGGCGCCCGCCAGCGCAGCGTTGAGGGCGTCGGTCAACGGCTTCGCCGAGCTGCTCGAGCTCCCGACGTGCACGCCGTCCTTGTCGATCGCCGCGGGCTGGCCGGCCACGCTCACACCTCCGAGGGTGAAGTGCTCG
Organism: Acidimicrobiia bacterium; assembly: GCA_019244985.1. Taxonomy (GTDB): domain Bacteria; phylum Actinomycetota; class Acidimicrobiia; order Acidimicrobiales; family AC-14; genus CADDZP01. Next base: position 3,228 of record JAFASB010000154.1, read on the forward strand.
GAGTGCTCGGCGATGCCGTTGCCGTCAGTGTGCGACGTCGAGTCCGACTTGATGGACGCGATCTGGATGATCCCGCCGAAGAGGGAGACGCCGTTCAGGGTCGACGAGGCCGTCACCAGGAGGGCGCCGCTGTTGTCGTAGATCTGCTTGGTGTGGGCGACGGCGCTGTCGATGTGGAGCGTGCTGTTGTCGGCCGCTTGGGGGGTCACCGCGGCGGCCGCGGCCGGGCCGTGGAGGATCGCCGCCGCCGACTTGCGGAATGCGAGGGCCTGGGCCGGCAGGGCGGGTGTGCCTGTCAGGTTGACGCTGCCGATCACGGCGTCGCTGTACACCGACACGCGGTCGGCGTGGGCGACGGCGCTCGTGGTCGTGATCGTCAGCGGATAGCCCTGGCCGATGACCTGGCTGCCGTCCGTCCTGGCGTCGGGCGTGGTGCTGTCTGCCTCCACGACGGTGGGGAAGGGTGGCGCCGGGTTGCAGACCGGAGGCTCGAGGGCCGGCGGCACGCGCTGAGCGTTGAAGATCTGTGTGAAGACCTGGCCGCAGACGAGGGCGAGACCACCGGTGCCCGTGGGCCCCGGGTAGTAAGTGGATGCCCGTGCGTACTGGCTGTTGGCGTCCCACTGGCTGCCGGCGTCGGGGAAGGCGGCGAAGAGCGGCTGCTGGACGGGGAGCACGCCGCCCTTGGAGTCGGCGGTGCCGATGATCGCCGAGGCCGAGGCCTGCCCGCTCCAGGTGATGGGCCGGTCGGCGTCGGGATCGTTGGCCGCCTTGGCGACCTGGGGCACGACGAGGGCGGCAACGACGAGCAGCGCGGCGGCCAGGAAGCATGCCCTGCGCACGCGGCGCAGCACCCTGCCAGTCGGCTTCATCTCGCCCGGAGTCGCACGATTCATAGGGTACAGAGGAGTTCGCTGCCACTCACGGTGGTTCCTGCCCTCCGGGCCGTGCCCCATCGGGACGAACAGCGCGAACCGAGCCGCACAAACCTGACTCTAGTGTCAGGGAACGGCTACGGTCCGGGCGCGTGAGACCTTTTCGTTTCGGGGCCCAGGTCGCCGACAGCAAGCCGGGCAAGGCCTGGGCCGAGCTGGGCCGCAAGCTGGAGGACGGCGGGTACTCGACGCTGTTCGTCCCCGATCACTTCGACGACCAGGTCGCCCCGCTGCCGGCGATGACCTGGGTTGCGGCGGCCACCTCGGAGCTGCGCGTCGGCAGCCTGGTCTTCGACAACGACTTCAAGCACCCCGTCGTGTTGGCGAAGGAGGCGGCGACTCTCGACCTGCTGAGCGAGGGGCGCCTCGAGCTCGGCGTCGGAGCGGGCTGGATGACGACCGACTACGAAGCATCGGGGATCCCCTTCGAGTCAGCGCGGGTGCGGATCGACAAGCTCGAGGAGTCGGTGGCCGTCCTCAAGGGCCTGATGAGCGGCGAGCCGTTCTCCTTCGACGGCGCCCACTACAAGATCGACAACCTCGTCGGCACCCCGACGCCGGTGCAGCAGCCCCACCCGCCCATCCTCATCGGCGCGGGCGCCAAGCGCATGTTGTCGTTCGCGGCGCGGGAGGCCGACATCATCTCGGTCAACTTCGACCTCAGCCCGGGCGCGGTCAACGCCGACGTGGTCGCCACGGGCACCGCGGAGCTGACGGCCGGGAAGATCGACATCATCCGCGAGGCCGCCGGCGATCGCTTCGACGACATCGAGCTCAGCGTCACCGTCTTCATGGCCGCCCTCACCGACGACCGCGAGCAGCTGGCCGAGATGGTCGCCGGCAGCTTCGGTCAGCCGCCCGAGCTCGTGCTCGAGTCGCCGCACTTCCTCGCCGGGACCGCGGAGCAGATCGCAGACCAGCTCGAGGAGCGGCGGGAGCGGTACGGGTTCTCCTACGTCGTCTTCGGCGGCGGCAGCCACGAGGCCATGCTGCCCGTCGTCGCCAAGCTCGCGGGAACCTAAGCGCCTTCGACTCGTACCGACCGAACGAGGGCAGTCGAGGTGCCCTCGTCGGCGGCGGGATCCTTGGTCACGAACTCGATCACGTACGTCCAGCCCGCATGCTCGAACGTCGTGATCGACTCGGTGAATCCTGCGAGCGGTCCCGCAAGGGTCGGGTCGAACGTGAACTGCTTCGCGCTGACGCCAGGCAGCGCAAGGCTCGACACGTCGGGGGCGCCCACTCCTGACGGTGAGAACAGGGCGCTGAACTCTTCGATGTCACTCGAGCTCAGTTCGTGACTCGGTACGCGAAGGAAGAGGGCGGACTTCCCGTCCGCGCTCTCGAGGTCCACGCCCGCAGCGATCACTGATCGGGCCGCGAGCCGGGCGAGTGCGGTGGATTTGGGGCTCGCGCTGCGTAGCTCGTCGGGCAATTGGTTGACGACCAGCTGCAAGCCCGGCTGCAAGCTCTTCTGGTCGACCGGAAGCACGTCCCATTCCCTCGGCAGGGTG
>JAFASB010000453.1 GCA_019244985.1 Acidimicrobiia bacterium
GCTCCCGCGACGCAACCGCGACCGAGGCTCGAGCCGCAGGCGCGACGGCCCTGCATCTGACGCGCAACCGAGGCAAAGGCGGCGCGGTAGCGGCCGCCGTCGAGCACACACCCGACGCTGACGTCTATCTCCTCGTCGACGGCGACGTGGGTGCCAGTGCCGCTGCGGCCCGCACCCTCCTCGGCCCGGTTCTGAGCGGCGCAGCCGACATGACGATCGGTGTTCTGCCGGCTGCGGACGGGCGCGGCGGGTTCGGCTTCGTCCGTGATATTTCCGCCGCCGGGGCGGCGCGTGCGACGGGCTGGCGACCGGAAGCGGCGCTGTCGGGCCAGCGCGCCGTGCGCGCCGAGGTCCTGCGGTCGGTCGAGTTGGCGCCGCGCTTCGGGCTGGAGACGGCGCTCAACATCGACGCTGCCCGGGCCGGCGCCCGCGTGCTCGAGGTGCCGGTCGTGATGGAGCACCGCCACACGGGCCGGGGCCCACGCGGCTTCGCGCACCGCGCCGCCCAGGGCGCCGACGTGGTGCGGGTGCTCTGGTCGCGGCTGACGTCGTCGACGCTGCGCAAAGGCATGATCGTCGCGCTTACCCTCCTGGCCCTGGCGCTGGCGCTGTGGTCAGGGAGCCGTTGGGAGCCGACGAGCGTCCCCGCTACCCAACGCGCCGACAGGGTCGTCGTCTTCGGAATGCCGGGCCTGGCCTGGTCCGACATCGGCAAGGGGCGCCTCCCGAACCTCGACCGCCTCGCCCGGGCGGGCGCCGTCGCGGCGATGAGCGTCCGCACCGTCTCCCACGACCCGGCGATCGCCGAGGGCTACGCGACGCTGGGCGCGGGCGACCGAGTTGCCGCCGCGGGGGTGGGCGGCAGCGCCTACGACGCCGGCGCTCCGCTCGAAAATGGGACGGCCGCCGAAGCCCTGGCCCGACGGGTGGGCCGCGCCGTGAATGGACGCGTCGTCGTCGTGGACGGCCCGGCAACGGTCCGGTCCAACCAGGGCAAGCATCTCTCGAGCCTTCCGGGCGCCCTTGGCGAGGCGATGGCGCGCGCGGGGAAGCGGACGGCCGCGGTCGGCAACGCGGACATCGGCGCCGTGAACGGTCGCCAGCCGGTGACCTCCCGCCCGGCGGCGGTCGCGGTGATGGACGGCGTCAGCGCAGTCAACGAGGGCGCCGTGGAACCGGGCGACGTGCTTGTCGACGACCCGTCCAGTCCCTTCGGCGTGAGGGCCGACGCCGGCAAGATCGTCGCCCAGACAACGTCGGCACTGCAGGGAGCCGAGCTTGTTGTCGTCGACACCGGCGATGTCGAGCGGGCGGCCGCCGTCCGCACCGATGCCCTGTCGCCGGTCGCAGCCGAGGCGGACAAGCAGGCGTTGCTCCACACCGACGAGATCCTCGGACAGGTCGAGGCGAGCTTGCCGCCGCGCACGCTCCTCCTCGTGGTGTCGGCCGTCCCACCCGGACGCACATGGCACCTGACGCCGGTCGTCGCATCTGGCGCGGGGGTCGTCAAGGGCTACATGCAGTCGGAGTCGACGGATCGCCTCGGTCTGGTCACGCTCACCGATGTGGCGCCTACCGTTCTCGACTCCTTGCGGGTCCCCGTTCCCGACGGCATGGTCGGCCACCCCCTCCGGTACCACCCCGGCAAGGTCGACCTCGGCCGGCTCGCGAGCCTGGACCGGGACGGGACGACTCGCGACTCGATCTATCCGGGCATCGCACTGGGATTCGTGATCCTCCACGCCGCTGTGTATTTGGTGGCGGCGCTCCTGCTCTCCCGGAGGGAGGTCGGGCGCAGCGAGCCCTTCCTGCGCTACGGGGTGCTGGCGATCGCCGCCCTCCCCGTCGCGACCTTTCTCGTGAAGGCGCTGCCCCTCGACGGCGCGGCGTCGCTGCCGGTGATGTTCGCCGTCGACGCCATCATCGTCGCCCTGGCCGGCCGCGCCCGTAGGCACGTGCTGAGCCCGTTGGCGTGGGTGATGGGCTTCACCGCGGTCGTTCTCATGATCGACATCGCGACCGGCGCCCGGCTGCAGGTCAACAGCGTGCTGGGGTACTCCCCGCAGACAGCGGCGCGGTTCTTCGGGATCGGCAACCCTGCGTTCGCGGTGCTCGCGGCGACCGGCATCCTGGTGGCCGCCATCCACCTGCAGTACGCACCGCGACGCCGTGAGGCACTTCTGACCGTTGCCGGCTTCCTCGTGCTGCTGATCGTCATCGACGGCGCCCCGACGCTGGGCGGCGATGTGGGCGGCATCCTCACCCTCGTCCCGGTCATCGGACTGGCACTGATCGCCTTCAGCGGTCGGCGGATCTCGGTGAAGGCGATCGTCGTCCTCGGGGTTCTCACCGTCGCTGTTCTCGGGGCCGCCCTCCTCGTCGACGTGCTTCGTCCACCGCAGTCCCGGACCCACCTCGGCCAGCTCGTCACAAACGTCCATCAATCCGGGGGGTCGTCGCTCATGACGACCGTGCTGCGCAAGATCGGCACCAACCTCCGCGTCCTTCGGGGGACGGTGTGGTCGTGGCTGGTGCCGATCATCGCCGCCTTCCTCTTGTACCTGCTGATCTGGGAGCGCCGGCTCGGCCGGCTCCTGCCCCGGGGTTCGGCCCTTCGCATCGGCGTGATCGCCGCGCTCGGTGCCGGGCTCCTGGGCTTCGCGGTCAACGACTCGGGCGTCGTGATCACGGCCCTCGTGTACCTGTATCTAGGTCCGTACCTGACGCTCCTCGCCCTCGACGCCCAGGAGGCACCTCCGGAGTTGCTGGAGCCGATCACGTCGGCACGCGCCCAGGCCGGTGTCTCGCTGCAGGTCGGCCATGAGTGACGCAGCCCGGGACATCGTCGGCTTCGCGGCGGCGGGCCTGGCCGCCGGCGTCGTCCTGCGCGTGCTCCTCCGCCCTGTGCTCGATCTTCCGCTCCTCGCCCGTGAGAACTATCGGGGGGTTCGCGTCGCCACGGCCGCCGGGCTCGTCGTCGTGCTGGCTGCGGTGTTGGTGGAGGGGGCGCGGGACATCCTTGCCTCGTTCGGCGCGGGTCATCAGGTCACGCCCGCGAGAGGCTTGGTCCTGTTCACGACCCTCGGCTTCGGCCTGCTCGGTTTCCTCGACGACGTCATCGGGAGCGGCCACGCCCGCGGCTTCCGCGGGCACCTCGGCGAGCTCGCACGCGGGCGGCTCACGACCGGCGGGATCAAGCTCGTCGGAGGAGCGGCGCTGGCCGTCGTCCTCGCGGGTGCCACTGACGGCAACGCGCCGGCGCGGGTGCTGGCCGACGCCGCCCTGATCGCCCTGGCGGCCAACCTCGCGAATCAGCTCGACCGGCGGCCGGGCCGAGTCACCAAGGTTGCCGTGCCCGCCTTTGTCGCCCTCGCGGCCACCGCAACCTACGGCGACTACCTGGAGGGTGTCGCCGTCGTCATCGGCGCAACAGCGGCGTTGTTCGTCGACGATCTCCGCGAGCGCCTGATGCTCGGCGACACCGGCGCCAACGTCGTCGGCGCCGCTCTCGGCGCCGGGGTGGTGCTCTCGTTCCCGTTCGACGTACGCGTCGGGGTGCTCGCCACCGTCGCCGTCCTCAACGTCGTCGGCGAGCTCAGCTCGTTCACCCGGTTGATCGACAAGGTCCCGCCGCTGCGGGCGCTCGATCGGGCCGGACGGCTCGATCCCTAGCGGCTCCCGGGGCGAAGGCGTTCGAGCAGCGGCTTCTTGCCGGCTTCGAGGTGGCGCCCGTCGAGGAACCCGACCTCGACGCCGTTGTCGAACAGGACCCGGTAGCGGCGCCAGGCGAACCCGTCGCTCAGGAGGACCGTGCCGTCGGTCCCGGCCGGAACGTTGGGCAGGTCGACCTTGGCCTTCACCCGCTGACGCAGGATGAGGTCGATCTCCGGCGGTAGCTCACCGGCCAGCTTGTGTTTCTCCCAAGCGCTCACGACGGGCATGGTAGGTGGAGTGTCAAAAACAGGGGAACTGTCGACCGTCCACCTGTTTGGTCGAGAGCCTGGGGTACGGTGAAATCCCGTGGCGAAACACATATTTGTGACTGGTGGTGTGGCCAGTTCGCTCGGGAAGGGGCTGACGGCGTCGTCGCTGGGCCGTCTGCTCAAGAGCCGGGGACTACGGGTCACCATGCAGAAGCTCGACCCGTACATCAACGTCGACCCCGGGACGATGAATCCGTTCCAGCACGGCGAGGTCTTCGTCACCGACGACGGTGGTGAGACCGACCTCGACCTGGGGCACTACGAGCGGTTCATCGACGAGGCGCTGCACCGCGACTCCAACGCGACGACGGGTTCGATCTACTCGACGGTTCTCGCCAAGGAACGCCGCGGCGACTACCTGGGCGACACCGTGCAGGTGATCCCGCACATCACCAACGAGATCAAGGACCGCATCCTGCGCCTGGTGACAGACGACGTCGACGTCGTGATCACCGAGGTGGGTGGCACGGTCGGCGACATCGAGATCCTGCCCTTCCTCGAGGCCATCCGGCAGTTCCGCAAGGACGTCGGCCGCGACAACGTGTGCTACGTCCACGTCACGCTCGTCCCGTTCATCGGCCCATCCGGCGAGCAGAAGACCAAGCCCACCCAGCACTCGGTCACCGAGCTGCGCAGCCGGGGCATCCAGCCCGACGCCATCGTCTGCCGCAGCGACCGGCCGATCTCCGAGGCGCTCAAGCGCAAGATCTCGCTCCTGTGCGACGTGCCGTCCGAGGCGGTGGTCAGCGCGGTCGACGCCCGCAACCTCTACGAGATCCCCCTCGTGCTCCACGATGAGGGACTCGACGACTACGTGTGCGGCCTGCTGCGCTTCGACAGCGACGAGCACGTGCCCGATCTGACCGAGTGGGAGTCGCTCGTCGCCCGCATCGAGGAGGCCACGACCCCGGTTCGCATCGGGCTCATCGGCAAGTACGTCAACCTCCCCGACGCCTACCTGTCGGTGGTGGAGGCCCTGCGCCACGGCGGGTATGCCCACGGGGCACGCATCGACCTCGACTGGATACAGGCCGAGGCGGTCGAGGGGCTCCTGGCTGAAGGGGCTCTCAAGGACCTCGACGGCATCGTCATCCCCGGCGGCTTCGGCGAGCGGGGCGTGGAAGGCAAGGTGGCCGCGGCCGGCTACGCCCGCGAGCACGGCATCCCCTGCCTGGGGCTGTGCCTGGGTCTGCAGGTGATGGTCATCGAGTTCGCCCGCAACGTGGCCGGCCTCGC
>JAFASB010000161.1 GCA_019244985.1 Acidimicrobiia bacterium
CGTGAACCCCGACGTGTCGAATCCCCGATCGGCGAGCAAGCCCATGCGCCGTTCCTGGAAGGCACCGAGCATCGCACCGGGCGGTAGGTCGGCGGCCCGCAGCTCGTCCACGACCGCCTTCTCGTCCTTCAGGAAGGCGCCGCCGAGCCCGGCCACCAGGCCTGCGAGGATCTCGCCCTCGTCGACGTTGGCGCTGTCTCCCAACCGGGGGCTGCCGCGCAGCTCGCGTCGGGCGTTCTCCAGCCGGCCGTAGCGGGCGTGCGTCTCGTACTGCTCGTAGGCGATGGAGACGTCGTCGGTCCACGGCAGGATCTGCGGGTGGGCTCCCTGCACGTGGTAGCCCTCGTTGAAGGCGTCGAGCACCGCCTTCCAGTTCGCCGGGAGCACCAGCGTGCGGTAGGCGCGGAAGCGCATCTCGTCGAGGCGGTACGGACCCAGCAGCTTCGGGATCGGATCGAGGAACTCGAGCAGCGGCTCCGCGTCGCGGTCCATGTTCACGAACACGAACCCGCCCCACGTGTCGGCCCGCAGGGCGCCGAGCCGAAGGTCGATCGGCAGGCCCGGGAACTCCTCGCGGTCGGGGACCGACGTGACGCAGCCCGACAGGTCGTAGCACCAGCCGTGGTAGCTGCATTTGATGCGTCCGTCGCCGAACGAGCCCGCGCCCGACGCGAGCTTCGTTCCGCGATGCAGACAGGCGTTGTGATAGGCGCCGATCGACCCGTCGGCACCGCGCACGACCAGGATCGACTGGTCGCCGATGATGTATTCGACGAAGTCACCGGGCCGAGGGATCTCTTCCTCGCGGCACGCGATCTGCCAGACACGCGGCCACAGACGTTCCATCTCCAGATCGAGGAACTCCCGGGAGATGTAGCGCTCCTTCGGGATCAGGTCGGCCATGGCAGACTCGCAAAATACCTGCGTTCAACATCCCCGACCTGTTCGAGCTCGTCGCCGACACCGTCCCCGATCGGGAAGCGGTGGTGTGCGGCGAACAGCGACTGACGTACAAAGAGCTCGACGAACGCGCGACCAGACTGGCGCACGCGCTGCAGGACGAGCTCGGCATCCGGCCCGGCGACCACGTCGGCCTGCAGCTCTACGACTCGGCCGAGCATCTCGAGGCCATGCTCGCCTGCTACAAGGCGCGCGCCGTTCCCATCAATGTCAACTGGCGCTACGTCGCCGACGAGCTGCGTCAGGTGCTCGAAGACGCCGGGGCCAAGGCGCTGATCCACGAGTCCGACATGACGGCGGTGATCGAACCCTCGGTCGCGCGCGGCGATCACTACGACGTACTGATCGCCAAAGGCAGCGCCGCACGCGACTTCGAGCCGCGCTCCGGAGACGACCACTACGTCCTCTATACGGGCGGCACGACGGGCCGGCCCAAAGGCGTCGTCTGGCGTCACGAGGACATCTTCTTCGCCGTCCTCGGCGGCGGGAATCCCGCCGGACCTCCGATCGAAAAGCCCGAAGAGATCACGCGCACGCCGATCGAGAACAGGGCGCTTCGCCTGCGCGCCTTCCTGCCGCCCGACGACCCGGGCCCGGAGCAGTTCATCCAGCTCAGCCTCAGCCCGCTCATGCACGCGGGCGGGCAGTGGTCGGCGCTCGCGACGCTCCTCGGTGGCGGCAGGGTCGTGCTCTACCACGAGCGCCACGTCGACATGGCAACGGTTCTGCGACTCGTCGGCGACGAGCGCCTCACCAGTCTCAACATGACCGGCGACGTCTCCGCCGTGCCGTTGCTCGACGAGCTGCGCGCCCACCCCGAGCGATACGACACGTCGTCGCTCCAGCTCCTCGGTTCGGGCGCCAGCATGCTCTCCGGTCACGTCAAGGCCGAGCTGCTCGAGCGCATCCCGTCCGTCGTCGCCATCTCCGAGGCGGTGGGTGCGTCGGAAGCGCCAGTCGAGGCAGCGACGGTGACAACCCGCGCCGGCGTGCCGCCGCAATCGCTCAAGTTCAACGCCCGCCCTGAGACGGCCGTCGTCGACGACACCTTCAAGCCCGTCGAGCCGGGCTCGGGCCAGGTCGGCCGCCTCGCCGTTCGCGGGCGGATGCCGATCGGCTACCACAACGATCCCGAGAAGACGGCTCGGACGTTCGTCGAGCTCGACGGCGTGCGCTGGACGCTGCCGGGCGACATGGCGACGGTGGACGCCGACGGCAGCATCCGCCTCGTCGGCCGCGGGTCCCAGTGCATCAACACTGGTGGCGAGAAGGTGTACCCCGAAGAGGTCGAGGCCGTGATCAAGACCCATCCGAACGTGGCCGACGCCCTCGTGGTCGGACGCCCACATCCGAAGTGGGGTCAGCAGGTCGTGGCCCTCGTGCAACCCATCGACGACAACACCGTCGACCTCGCCGACCTGGACGCGCACTGCCGGCCGCACCTCGCGGCCTACAAGCTGCCCCGCGATCTGGTCACGGTCGACCACGTGCAACGGTCACCGACCGGCAAGCCCGACTACGAGTGGGCTCGCCGGAGGGTGACCGCTGACGCAGCCGGCTGACCGTTACTGACTGGCTTGGCGGGATGCCAGCGTGACGCTCGCCGACTGCCGGCTCTGGCCGCGGAGGAAGGTGACGGTGACCTTGTCACCCGGCTTGTGTGACTGCATGGCCGTGGTCAGGTCGTCGGCCGACTGCACGGGCTGATCGCCGAGAGACACGATCTCGTCGCCCTGTTGGATGCCGGCCCTGCCGGCTGGGGCTGTCGGGTCGACCTGCTCGACGAGGGCGCCCGTCTGACCATCGGTGACGCTGACCCCGAGGAACGCCTGGCCGCCCTGCTGCGACGAGCCGGCCGACGAGGACGAACCACCCTTGCGCAACTGGTCGATGACCGGCTTGGCCTTGTCGATGGCGATGGCGAAGCCGATGTTCTGAGCGTCGCCACTTGTCGCCGTGTTGATCCCGACGACCTGACCGGCGGCGTTGACCAGTGGACCGCCGGAGTTGCCGGGGTTGATGGCGGCGTCGGTCTGGATGAGGCCGTTGAGGCTCTCGCTGCCGCTGCCGGGCTCCCCGCCCGCGTCGATCGACCGGTTGAGCGCCGAGACGATGCCCTCGGTCACCGTCATCCCGCCCTGCAGGTTGAGGGCGTTGCCGATGGCGATCACGCTGTCGCCGACCTTGAGGCCCGACGAGCTGCCCAGTTGAGCCGTCGGCAGGTTGCTCACGCCGGCGATCTTCACGAGGGCCAGGTCGGCGTTGCGGTCGATCCCAATGAGTGACGCGTCGTGGGACTGGGTGTCGCTGCCGACGGTGACCTTGATGGACGTGGCGCCGTTGACGACGTGGGCATTGGTCAGCAGCTCACCGTCGGACGTCAGGACGATGCCGGTCCCGGCGCCGCCAGACGGGAAGAACGTGCCGGGGCTGAAGTCCTGGGTGCGGACGTAGGCGACCGCGGGACCGACCTTGGCGAGGATGCCCTGCACGTCGGACGGCTGGGCGATGACGCTGGAGTTCCTCGACGAACCGACCGGGACGGTGACCGTCTTGGTCGAGTCGTTGCGCATGAGCGCCGAGACGCCCGCGCCGGCACCGGCGCCGGCCACGACAGCGGCGGCGACGACTGTCGCCAACCACTTTCGAGGCCGGGCCGGCGCGGCCGGGAACGACGTCGGGTTCGGGGGGGACCCGTCGCCGCCATGGCCCGGAGCTCCCGGCTGGGGGATGGGAGGTCCGAGCTCGGGGTCGAGGACGCTCTCCTGTGTTGTGTCTGCGTGTGTTGCAGCCTCGTCGGAGGTCACGAACGTCATGGCCGCGATGCTCGGGCCTCTACCTTTGAGGATCCTGGGAGCCAACCGAGAGGCCCCGCACAGAATCAGAATGCGACTAGGCGGCTGCGGCGCTCCGGCCCCAGATGTTGTTGCATTCCTCGCAGACGTCCTCGGGGATCACGCCGGCGCGCATGAGGAGGGCGAACGCCTTGCACCCGAGGCAGTACGCGAACACCGACTCGAGGGTGGCGGCGACGAAGATGAACGCAACAAGGACCAGCGCCGCGGTGGTCGACCCGAACCCGAAGTAGGCGATCACGGCGCCGACGGTGAACGTGGCGCCGATGCCCTGGGCGAAGCGCTTCGGCGGTCCGGGCACGAACTTGGCGGGCACACCCAGTCTTGGCGTGATACCGCGCGTGACGAGTTGGCCGAGGGGACTGAGCGTCGGTCCGGTGAGGACACGGGCGACGAAACCGAATGCCAGGGGCACCAGCAGCCAGTGCTGTCCGGCGAGGAAGAGGGCGGTCATGATCACGACGCCACCGGCCACCAAGCGGGCCGACACCTCGTTCACCGGGTTCGGGAAGGAGAAAAGTGACCGCATAGGTCACCTTTCTACCCCATCCGCAGCCTTATGAGCGCAGGCTGCTAGCTGATCGTCGTGCTCGTGGAGCCCGGGTTCCAGTGCTGGCGGATCTGGCCCAGCGTGGTGCGGTCCATGATGTTGCGCGCCGCGGCATTGCCGTTGGTGACGACGGCGTTCACGTTCACGGTGTCGCCGTTCTTGACGTTGCTGATGCCGTCCCGCCCGGCGTTCACCACCGTGTTCTGGTCGACCGAGTAGGTCTTGCTGAACCCGTCGGCGCTCTTGACCGTGATCGAGCTCGAGCTGACCGAGGTGACCTGGCCCGTCTGGGTGTCGACGGTGCGGTAACCGCCCGACCCGTCCGGCGTCACGAACTCACCGTGGATGGCGCCACCAGGCCCGCCCATTCCGGGGCCGCCCTTGAACCGTCCGCCGGGCCCACCCGGGCCGCCGGGACCGCCCGGCCAGCCCCGGAAGTTCGGGCCTGGGCCGCGCTGGCCGGGGACGGTCGTCGACGGAGACGTCGTCGAGGAACCGCCGCTCGTCTGGGCGACGGCGACGCCGATACCCCCGACGAGGAGGACGCCCGCGAGGACAGCGACGGCTGCCAGCCGGCGCGTATGAGAAGTGGTGGTCTGCTCCATGCACCTCATAGTCGGCGCCGAACCTTGGAAAGTCCGCAGAAAAGCTGGTCAGCGCCCGCAAAGGGGGGCCGTCGTCCACTGGCCCCAACCGCTGCGCTGCTGCAGGGCGACGGCCATGGCGTCCTGGACCCAGGGCGGGGCGTCGCTGGCCGTGCCCGGCTGGCCGAGCGAGTGCCAAGTCGAGTCGAGGAACTGGTAGGCGCCGCCGCCCGGCTCGCTGTAGTTGTCGCTCGACTCCATCTGCCGAATGCACGCGAACGTTCCACCGAGCGGCTGCCAGCCCGGCGGCATCGAAGGCCAGCCCGTGAAGCTGATCGGTGTCGCCGCCGGCCGCTTGACGGCCGCGGCAGCCAGGGCCGCGGCCTTGGCCCGCGCTGCTGCTTCTGCGTCGCGGCGGGCCTGGTCGGCGGCGACGAGCGTCGCCAGCTCACCCTGCACCTCGCCTAGCAGTGCCTTCTCGCCGTTCTGGGCCTGGGTCAGCGCCGCGGTGCGCTTGTCCAGCTGGCTCAGCGCGGTGGCGCGCACGCCCGCGATCCGCCGGAGGCTCGTCCGACGGGCCGCCAGGTCTTCGCGTGCGGCGCGCATGTCGTCGATGGCCTGCTGGTCCTGGCCGGCCGCGAGCGAGGCGTACTGCTTGCGCACCGGAAGGTCCGACCCGGTGCCCGAGGTCAGCGCCGACAGCAGGCCTGCCGACCCGCCGTGCACGTAGGCGTCGATCGCCTGGTCGGCCAACCGCGTCTGCGTCTGATGCAGGTGGGCGTCCGCGGCGCCCGCCGCGGCGTTCGCCTGCGCGAGGGCGGCCTCGGTCGAGCCGAGCTGATCCTTGGCCCGACCTGCCTGCTTGGAGAGCTGGGTGACCTGGGCGGCGCCGGCGTCGAGCTGGGCGGCGATGTGGGCCGCCTGGGCGCGCTTGTCCTCGATCGGACCGGCCGAGCCGGTACCGACGGTTGCGCTGGTCGTACCCACCAGCACGGCGAGGGCGAGACATGCCCTGACGAAGGTGTGACGTGTCGGCATTGCTGCGCGCGCCACCCACATTCGAAAAGCGGGGAAGCGACGCTGACCCTACCGAGAGTGGTCGGCCAGGGACAAACCGGACAGGGCCGGGCCCGGCTCAGCCCTCGGGCAGGACCTTGTCGGGGAGGGGGTGACGGTAGAGCTTGGCCGCGTTCTCGCTGCACATCATCCGCAGCTCGTTGGGCGGGATGTGGCCCCAGTAGTGCTCGATGACGTCCTGGGTGTCGGGCCACGTGCCGTCGCCGTGCGGGTAGTCGACCTCGACCATGATGTTCTCGACGCCGACGGTGTGGCGGGTCTCGATCGTCGACGGGTCGTCGATCGTGCAGAACCAGAAGTTGCGGCGAAGGACGTCGGAGGGTCGGTCCTCCCACCCCATGCCGTAACCGGAGCGGTCGATGATGTTGTCGAGGCGGTCAATGAGCATCGCCACCCAGCCGATGCCGCCCTCGGACATGGCGATCTTGAGCTCGGGGTAGTTCACCGCCCACCCTGACCACAGCCACTCGGCGCACGCCGTCAGCGACATCTGCCCGAACAGGGTCGCGCCCAGCTGCACGGCCGGGGAGTACTTCGGGAAGTCGACCATGCCCGACGACCCCACGTGCAGGCTGATGACGGTCTCGGTCTCGGCGCAGGCCCGGATGATGGGGTCCCAGTAGCGGTCGAAGATCGACGGCATGTCGAGGCGGTGCGGGCGCTCCGGCAGCGTCACCGAACGGAAGCCGCGCTCGGCGTTGCGGCGGATCTCCTCGGCGCCGATCTCAGGGTCGGACAGCCAAGTGATCCCCATGGGGATGATGCGCTCGGGGTACGGCGAGTACCACTCCTCGAACAGCCAGTCGTTCCACGCGCGCGTCACGGCGAGGCCGAGCTCGGGGTCGGAGCACTGGGAGAAGACACGACCGCAGAACCCCGTGATCATCGACGGGAAGTTGAGCGACGCCCACACGCCGTTGATGTCCATGTCACGGACGCGGGCCTCGATGTCCCAGCAGCCAGGGCGCATCTGGTCGAAGCGGAAGGGTTCGATCTTCACCGTTTCGGGGCGACGTCCGGCGACGGCGTTCATGCCCACCTGGCTGTAGACCTCGCCGTCGAACTCCCAGATCTCGTGGCCCCACTCGTTGTTGACGATCTTTGGCGCCTTGTCCTGCAGCTTCGACGGAAGCCGACCCTCGAACATGTCGGCCGGCTCGACGAGGTGATCATCGACGGAGATCACGGTGTAGCGGACCTCGCGCGCCTCGGGCTCGGGAAGGAAGAGATCCTCGACAGTGGTCGCCATACCCTCCATTCAACATGGCTGCCACGACCGTTGCCGAGTTGCTGCTGGCTCGCGCTGACGACGGCCACCAGGGTCTCCTGTTCGGGGACGACTCGTGGTCGTGGGCCGAAGTGGTGGCCGAGAGCGCCCAGCGGGCGGCGGTGGCGCGTGACCTCCGCCGCCCCGGACCGTTCCACGTCGGCGTCCTGCTCGACAACGGCCCGGAGTACCTGTTCTGGCTCGGTGGCGCCGCGCTCTCGGGCGCAACGCTGGTCGGCATCAACCCCACCCGTCGCGGCGCGGAGCTGGCCCGCGACATCCGCCACACAGACTGCCAGCTGATCGTCACCGACGACCCCGGCCGCCAGACGCTCGCCGGCCTCGACTCCGGCGTCCCCGACGACCGCATTCTCGTCGTCGACGACGCATCGGCACCTCACGCGTCGTTGCCTACCGAGGTACCTGATCCTGCGTCGCTGATCGTCCTGTTGTTCACGTCGGGATCGACCGGTGCGCCGAAGGCGGTGAAGTGCACGCAACGGCGGCTGGCCGCGATCGGGGAGCGGGCATCGCAGCTCTACGGCTTCCGGCGCGACGACGTCTGCTACTGCTCGATGCCGCTGTTCCACGGCAACGCGGTAATGGCCGTGTGGGCGCCGGCCCTCGTCGTCGGTGCCACCTTCGCAACCAGACCGAAGTTCTCGGCATCGGGGTTCCTGCCTGACGTCCGTAAGTTCAAGGCGACCTATTTCAACTACGTCGGGAAGAGCCTGGCTTACATCCTGGCGACGCCCGAGCAGCCCGACGACGCCGCCAACACCCTCGAGCGCGGGTTCGGTACCGAGGCGTCCGAGCGCGACATCGCCGAGTTCCAGCGCCGCTTCGGCTGCAGGGTGGTGGAGGGCTACGGGTCGAGCGAGGGTGGCGCCATCGTCACTCGCGTAGCCGAAATGCCACCGGGCTCCCTCGGCCGTGCGTCGAACGACCAGACCGTGGTTCTCGATCCCGAGACGACCGC
>JAFASB010000455.1 GCA_019244985.1 Acidimicrobiia bacterium
TTCGGTGGTGCCGGCTGCGGGGACTCGGCCGAGGTCGCGGTCCTTGAGCCGGTAGCTGTCGCCCTTGAGGGCGATGACCTCGGCGTGGTGGACGAGGCGGTCGATCATGGCTGCGGCGACGACGTCGTCGCCGAAGACCTCGCCCCAGCGGCCGAAGACCTTGTTGCTGGTGACGATGAGGGAGGCGCGTTCGTAGCGGGAGGACACGAGCTGGAAGAACAGGTTCGCCGCTTCGGGTTCGAAGGGGATGTGTTGGGTCGGGGACGGGACGCCGTGCAGCCTTTCGGTTGTCGGTTTTCCCGTCCCCGCCCGCCGAACCGGACGTGCGCGTTCCCGCGCATCCGGCTCTCCACGTGAGCTTGCCGGTGGGTCAGGTGACGAGTTCGCTGACCTGGCCGACGAAGGTCACATCGTCGTGCCCGGTCTGCCGGAAGACTGCTCCGGAAGGGTCGAGGACGTCGATGTTGTAAGGCGTGCTGATCTTCGCTCCGCGGAAGCGGTAGCGCAGCACCCTCATCTTCGCCGGGTTGTAGAGGGTCAAGCCCTCCGCGGTGATGCGGTCGGCGCCGTAGAAGCGCCGCCGCAGTTCTTTCCAGGTCAGGTGCGGATGTTTCCGGCGTATCCAAGACAGCACGCGCCACCAGGCATACCAGCCCAGGTAGGAGAACGTCTGTTTGGACGCGCCGTAGCGGAAGTAGGCCGCCCAGCCCCGCAGGACCGGGTTGATCCACCTCAGCAGTTCCGCCAGCGAGAGCGAGGTCGTCCCTCGCCCCGTCATCTTCTTGATCTTGTGCATCACCGCCGCCAGGGTGTACTTGGCGGGATAGGTGAGCACGACGCGACGGCCGGAGCGCCCGGTGCGCCGCTGGATGCGGAACCCGAGGAAGTCGAAGCCGTCGTCGAGGTGGGTGATGTGGGTCTTCTCGACCGAGAGGGTCATTCCCAGTCGCGTGGCCAACAGCTCACCGATCGTCGTCCGGAGCGTTTCGGCGTCGGACCTCGTGCCGTGCACGAGCACGACGAAGTCGTCGGCGTAGCGCACCAGCCGGTAGTTCGGCAGCCCACGCCGGCGTCGTTGTTGACGGCGCCATGGTGGGCTCATCTCGGTCTCCCAGGCCTGCCCGAAGGGCCGGTCGAGCACCGACAGGTAGATGTTGGCCAGCAACGGGGAGATGACCCCGCCTTGCGGTGTGCCGGTCAGGCTCGCCGCAAAGCCACCATGTTGCTCGACAACCCCGGCCCGCAGAAACGAGCGGACCAGACGTAGCACCTTGCGGTCGGCGACACGCTCAGCGACCAGGCCCATCAGGACCTGGTGGTCGACGTTGTCGAAGCAGGCCGTGATGTCGCCCTCGATAACCCACTCGTAGTGCGACGGCCTGCTGGTGAAATGGTGAATCTCGGCGATGGCATCCTGGGCGCGCCGACCCGGCCGATACCCGTAGCTCGACGGGTAGAAGTCGACCTCGAAGATCGGCTCCAGGATCAGTTTCAAGGCCATTTGAGCGACCCGGTCGCGCAGCGTCGGAATCCCGAGATAGCGGACTTTGCCGCCCTTCTTCGGGATCGTCGTCTGCCGGACCGGGGCCGGGGTGAACGACCCGTCTCGCAGCGAGCACCGCAGCTCGTCGAGAAACACGCCCACTCCGCGGGCCTCGACGTGGTGGCGAGTAACCGCATCCACGCCTGCTGTCCTGGCTCCCTGGTTGCCCGCCACCCGCTCCCAGGCGACCAACAGCGTCGCCTGGTCGCAGACCAAGTTGAACACGTCTCCGAACCGCTTCTGCGGCTCGGACCTTGCCCATCGGTGCAGCTTGCGCTGATGCTCGAGTACCCGCCGGTCAGCTCGAGCGTACTCGAGCTCGGACGGCCCGCTGCTATTCAACAACGACCTCCTCGACCACCGCACTGCTGCGGTTCACGCTGTCGCCCTTCCCCATGTGCCGGGCTTTCCCCGGCTCGGAGTACTACGGCGACTCCGCCACGACCCGGCGCCGACAGCGGGCGTCGCGCCTGCCCACCACCCGGACGGATTCCGGACGGCGAGGGCAGCACCGGATCGCTTCCCACGTTCACTGAGGACCTCTGCAACGGGGATCGGTGCCCAGCTTTACCCCGACGGCATCGCCCGGCCCGCACATCGCAGTCTTGGACCGGACCTCCAACCGCCCATAGGCTAAGAACGGTCGGAGAGGACAGGCCATCGGATAGGGCGCTGTCCAGCACCGCAGAGCGACCCATCCACCAGGTTCGGCAGGCCGCTGACGACTCACGGGGCGTCAACCACTGGTTCAGCTTCCTTGCACCTTCCCGTTCTGGCTTGCGGGCACGAGACCGTCTGGTGGTGCCGTCCCGTCCCTACGTTGTCGAGGCTGCTCCCGGCCTCACCCCCGAACCCGGGGCTCGGCCTGCCTCCAGCGTCAACCGGCCACTGCGATGGCCAGCGGTGGGCTCCTCCTCCCACACGGTTCCTCAGCGCCTCGTGGCGCACAGCCCAGTTCGTCGAGGCAGAGCAGGTCGACGCGGCCGTAGCGGGCGATGACCTTGGACAGGGTGCGGTCGTTGTCGGCTTCGGCGAGCTCGTTGACCAGTCGGGAGGCCAGCACGTAGCGCACCCGGTGGCCGGCTTCGGCGGCGGCGATCCCGAGGCCGATGAGCAGGTGGGACTTGCCGGTGCCGCTGTCGCCGATCAGGCAGACCGGGGCGCCCGAGGAGACCCAGGTGCCGGTGGCCAGGGTGGCGATGGTGGCTGGGTCGACGTTGTCGTTGGCGGTGTGGTCGAAGTCCTCGAGGCGTTTGGTGCGGGGGAACCCCGCGTCGTGGATGCGGCGGCCGGCCTGGGACTGCTCGGCCAGCAGGTCCCCCCGTGGGCCCGCGGCACCGCCGTCGTACTGCTCGCGACGCTGCCGGTGGCCGCGCTCGTC
>JAFASB010000556.1 GCA_019244985.1 Acidimicrobiia bacterium
AGCTCGCCTCGTCGCTGGCGAGGAACGCCACCACGTCGGCGATCTCCTTGGGCTCGGCCAGGCGACCGATGGGGATGGCGGCGTCGAGGGTCTTGAGCTTGGTCGGGTCGGCGACCGTCGCCTTGTTGATCGGCGTATCGACGGCGCCCGGTCCGACGCCGACGACGGTCACGCCGTGGGGCGCCAGCTCCACGCCCGCGGTGCGGGTCAACATCCGCATCCCGCCCTTGGACAGGCAGTAGGGCGTGTTGCCCGGCATCGGCCAGTCCTCGTGCACCGAGGTGATGTTGATGATCCGCCCGCCGCCGCCCTGGGCGATCATCTGCTTGGCCGCCAGCTGGGTGCCGAAGAACGCGCTCTTCAGGTTGATGTCGAGGACCTTGCCGTACAGGTCCTCGGTGGTGTCGAGCACCGACGTGCGCGTCTCGATGCCGGCGTTGTTGACCATGACGTCGACGCGGCCGAAGGCGTCGACCGCTGCCTTGATGAGACGCTCCAGGTCTGCGACCTTGCTGACGTCGGCCTCGACGCCGATCGCCTTGTCGCCGAGTGCGGCGACCTGCTTCTCGAGGTCCTCGGTCGCCTTCGGGTTGAAGACGTAGTCGATCACGATGTTGGCCCCCGCGGCCGCGAGGGCGAGGACAATCGCCTGCCCGATCCCGCTGTTGCCACCCGTGACGATCGCGACCTTCCCGTGCAAGCTCATGACTCCGTGGTAGCACGATCAGCGCCATGCAGCGGCACGAGTTCGCCTTCGAGATCGACGCCACGCCCGAAGAGGTGTGGCGAGCGCTCCACCCACCTGCGCCTCCCCGCCCTGCGGGTGAGACCCGGGTGATCGAGTACGGCGGGGTGCGCATCGAGATCGTCAACGAGGGCGACGACAAGGGCGAAGGTCTCGTCCGGCGCTGCACGTTCGCCGTGCCCAAGTGGCTCCTGTCGGGTGGCGTGGGCCGATCGTGGGAGTGCGTCGCCGAGGTACGGCCGAACGAGTACTCCCGCTACGAGGCCGTCGGGAAGCCGCTCTGGTCGGAGGCCACCGGCTGGCACCGCCTCGAAGACCTCGGCAACGGCCGCACCCGCGTCCACTTCGGCGAGACCTACCACGCCTTCAATCCCGTCCTCCGCGTCCTCTTCGAACGCCGGGTGCACCGGTTCATCTCCAAGGACAACGACCGCCTCGTGCGCACCGCGATCGAGGGAGGCGTCGCCGCCCAGCGCGCTCGCTGACCCTTCTGTCAGGAGGCGTCCGGCGGTGGCCACTCGCTTGTGGCATGGCAGGCTGCGAGCGAGCGGCCGTCGGCCACCGTCCAGACCTCCCACCCGTCGACCTCGACACCGCCGTTGACGTACACGGCTGCCGCGTTCAGGAACTTGAACTTGCGGCCGTCGTCGAGGATGAGCCACGGGGGCTCGATCACCGCGGACCGGCCGAGGTACTCGACCTCCGTGCCGGCGGGGATGTCGTCGAGCGTGCGGGGCGTGAAGGTCCGGGTGTGCGTCGTCCGCGTCCGCGCCGGTGCCGAGCGCGGAGCGCGCGTCGCCGGGCGTGAGGCCCTCGCCGCGGGCGCAGCCGGCGGAGGCGACGGCGGCCGCGGCGGCGGAGCCGGTGCATCCGCCCGTTCGGCGGCCGCCTCCAGGTCGTCGCGCAGCGTGCCCGGAACCTCCCGCCGCTCGCACACGCGCTCGACGAGAGCGAGACGTTCGGCAGCGGGCAGCTCGCGCAGGAGCCGCGTCAGCCGGGCCAATGCCCAGCGCGGCAGTGTGCGGTCGCGCCGGGCAACGGCGTCGTCGACCACCTTGCGCACCTGTTCTTCGACTGACTCCGCCATCGCCCGCTGACGGTAGTCACCGAATCACGATCGCTGGGCGGCACCCACGTTCGTCGGCGTCAACGGGCTCGCCAGGCGCAAGCCGGCGCGCACGAGCATCAGGCCGAACCGCACGCGCATCCGTGCGGCGCGCTCCTCGCGCCGGCGGCGTAGGCACTCCGCCCGCCACGCCGCATCTCGTTGGGTCGCACCGGAGACTGCTGCCCAGTGCGCGTCGGCCGGAACCATGGCGCCAGTCTCCGCCTCGCGCGCTGGACATGCACGGGCCAACCGGCCACTATTGGCCTGTGAATCTTCAGGCCAATCGCCGGCCAGGCGGCGACCTCTCGGCGGACGACGTGGCCGGCGCCCTCGCCGACTGGTCGGACTCCGCCCACGGCAGCCTGGCCCGCCGTCTGGCGTCGGCGTTCCGGCGGGCGGTCGACGCCGGGCTGCTGCCCGACGGTTCACGGCTGCCACCGGAACGTTCGCTGGCGTCAGCGCTGGCGGTGAGCCGATCGACGGTCACGGCTGCGCTCGACGACCTGCGCGGCGACGGCGTGCTCGTCTCCCGCCAGGGCAGCGGCACGGTCGTGCGTGCCGCGCCCGCGCCGGCGTTGGGCACCACGCGGGTCGGCGAACACCTCCGCGATTGGCCGGGCATCGACCTGGCCGCGGGCAATCCCCCCGACCCCTCGCACTGGCCGCCGATCAGCCTCGACGTCGCCGACCTCATCGCCGAGGGGGGCGGACCGGGTGTGCAGCCGCTCGGGCTCCCCGCGCTGCGGGCCGCGCTCGCCGAGCGGCACACGGCCGACGGCCGCGTCACCGACGTCGACCAGGTGCACGTGACCGCAGGCGCCCACCAGGCGCTTTCGCTCCTGGCGAGCGCGTGCGTTCGCCGCGGCGACGCCGTCGCCCTCGAAGAGACGACGTACCCGGGGATGTTCGACATCGTCGAACACCTGCGAGCCAGGGCCGTGCCCGTGCCGACAGACCGAGCGGGAATGCGCCCCGACGCCCTCGAGCAGGTGCTGACATCCGAGCGCCCGCGCCTCCTGTACGTGCAGGCCGGACCGCACAACCCGACAGGCCGCGACCCCTCGCGAGGCCGGCTCCGGGGCCTGGCTCCCATCCTCGACCGCCACGGAACGACGGTGATCGAGGACGCCGCGCTCGCCGACCTGTCGTTCGCGGGCCGGGTCCGACCCGAGCTCGCCGACCTGTGCCGTCGGACGACTGTGGTGAGCGTCGGTTCGTTCTCGAAGGTGGCGTGGGGCGGCCTCCGGGTCGGCTGGATGCGCGCGCCTGCGCCACTCGTGGAGCGCACGATGCAGCTCAGGTTGGTCGGTGACCTCGGGCCGTCGGTGCCGTCCCAGCTGCTCGCCCTTCGCCTCCTTCCCCACATGGACGACCTCGCGGCGCGCCGGCGCGCCAACCTGTCGGCCGCCGTGGAGCGCGCCATCGGCCAGCTCGCCGTTTATCTCCCGGAGTGGAGGGTGAGCGAACCGGCGGGCGGGTCGGTGCTGTGGGCCCAGCTCCCGGTGCCCGACAGCGGGCCGTTCTGCCAGCTGGCCCGTCGTCACGGCGTCCACGTCGCCCCGGGGTCGGTCGCCCGCGCCGAGCGAGGCGCCGATCCCCACATCCGCATCTGCGTCGACCGGCCGTGGAACGTCGTCGAGGAAGGCCTCAGGCGCCTGGCCGTCGCCTGGCACGATCTCCAGCAGGGGTCGACGGTCGTCCTCGGCTGAGAACGTCAAAAGCGTGCGGACCGAGCGCTGACGGGTAGACCGGAGCCGCATGCAGGCGCGGCGGTCGGCGGACCGCATCCAACCGGCGCAGTGGGTGGTGCTGGCGGTGACAATCGTCGCCGCCTTCATCGTCGTGCTCGACAACACGGTGCTGAACGTCGCCATCCCCACGATCCTGCGCGACCTCCACACCCGTCTGCCCAGCTTGCAATGGGTCGTCACCGGCTACGCCCTCACGTTCGCGGCCCTGCTGATCATCGGCGGGCGGCTGGGCGACGTCTACGGCCATCGGAACGTGTTCATGGTGGGTGCCGCGCTGTTCGGCATGGGCTCGTTCCTCGCGTCGGTATCGACGTCGGTCGGCGAACTGATCCTCGGCGAAGCGATCATCGAAGGCATCGGCGCGTCGCTGATGCTGCCGGCGACGCTCGCCATCCTGTCAGCGACGTTCACCGGGCGAATCCGGGGGACGGCGTTCGCCGCGTGGGGGGCTACGGCAGGCGTCGCCGCGGCCATCGGACCGCTGCTCGGCGGCTTTCTCACTACCAACTACTCGTGGCGGTGGTCGTTCCGCATCAACGTCATTGTGGCGCCGCTGGCGATCATCGCTGCCGCCGTGTTCATCGCCCGCACGGAGCGCAAGCGCGACCGACCACGGGTCGACATTCGAGGCGCCCTGCTCATCGCCGCAGGCATGTTCCTCATCGTGTTCGCCCTCAGCGAGGGCGGGACGTACGGGTGGTGGCGACCGATCGAGCGCTTCACCTTCGCCGGCACCACCCTGTGGGGCGCGAGCGCGCCGGTCTCGGTCATCCCCGTAGTCCTTGCCGCCGGGCTCCTCGTCCTCGGCGCCTTCGTCATGATCGAGCTGCGGCTCCACAACCGCGGTGAGGACCCGCTGTTCGAGCTGCAGCACCTCGCGCTCAAGACCTACCGGTACGGCCTGCTCACGGCGCTCGTGCTGGCCATGGGCCAGCTCGGTATCAGCTTCGTCCTGCCCCTGTTCCTCCAGAACGCCAAGCACCTGAGCGCCCAGAGCAACGGCCTCTGGATGCTGCCCGCGGGAATCTTCGTCATCGTCGGCGCCCAGATCGGCGGGGTCCTCACGCGCCGGCTGGGTACGACGAACGTGGTTCGAAGCGGCCTGCTGATCTATACGGCGGGGATCCTGCTCATCATCTGGGCGATCACCCTGAACATCACGTGGTGGCGTCTGCTCCCCGGACTGGCGCTGTACGGCACGGGCGTCGGGTTCGCCGCCGCCCAGCTCACCAACGTCGTGCTGTCCAAGATCCCCGACGACAACGCCGGTGCCGCGAGCGGCGCCAACAGCACGGTCCGCCAGGTCGGAAGCGCCCTGGGCGTCTCGGTGATCGGTTCACTCTTGACCGCACGGACGATCTCGTCGGCGACCACGAGCCTGCGTGGCGCCAAGCTGCCGCCTGCCGTTCGAGCGCACGCCCTGTCCGGCATCCGCGCCCTCGGGAGCGCCTACCGGCCGCCCGGGAACGTCAGTCCGGCAAACGCCGCTGTCGTACGCCGGGCGGTCTCCCACGGCGTGCTCAACGGCACGCACTGGGCGCTGTTCTTCGCGGCCAGCGTGATGTTCCTGGGCACCCTCGTATCGCTGCTGATCCCCAACGAACTGATTTCCGAGAAGGAGACCCCATTGGAGGACCTCCCCGAGACGATCGATCCGCTGGCGATCGACGCAAGCGTCGCGGCGGGCGACCTGTGACGGTGTCGGCGCGCATCGTCACGATCTCGTCTGCGTACGGTGCGGGCGGCGCGGCCGTCGCCCGACTGCTGGCGAGC
>JAFASB010000070.1 GCA_019244985.1 Acidimicrobiia bacterium
CGCCCGCGAATGGGGGATTTGACCGTTTTAGGGGCGCCACCTGCGACTTTCGTGCGTTGAAGCCCAATAGTTGGGCTTCAACGCACGGAAGTCAGGCGGAGGGGGCCAGGTCGAGGGCGGCCTGGCGGGCGTCGCCCATGGCGAAGATGGCCAGAGCGGGCGTGGTGACGCCGTTGTCGACGTAGCGCTGGACGTGGGCCCGGCACTCGGCGGGCGAGCCGTGCACGATGAGGTCGTCGACGACGTGGTCGGGAATTGCTGCCAGGGCGGCCTTGCGGTCCCCCGCTGCCCACGCTTCCCACATGCCGCCCAGGTCGTCGGACCGGCCCAGCCACTCGTGGAAGGCCTTGTACACGGGAACATTGAGATACGCCGAGATGGCGTAGCGGCCCATGTTGCGCACGGCGTCGGCGTCCTCGGACGGGCACACGAAGATGCGGGCGACGACCTCCTTGCCGTCACCGACGTGGGGCACGACCTGCTTCACGTCGTCGGCCGACAGCCAGTTGATGATGGCGCCGTCGCCTTCGGTCCCCGCCAGCTTCAGCATCCCGGGCCGGAGCGCGCCGACGAGGATCGGCGGCTGCACCTCGGGCGGGCGGCCGAGGCGAAAGCCCTTGACTGTGAACGTGTCGTACTTCTCGTCGACCTTCTCACCCGTCAGGGCCTTGCGCAGAAAACGGACCATGTCCCGCGTCCGCTTGTAGGGCTCGTCGAAGGGGATGCCATTCCACCGCTCGACGATGACGTCGGACGACGTCCCGATGCCGAACGCGAAGCGGCCGGGTGCGGTCTCGGCCATCGCGGCCACGGACATCGCCATGAGCCCGGGACCCCGCGTGAAGGCGGGGACGATGGCGACGCCGAGGCGCGCGGCCGGCGTCCACTGGGACGCGAGGGCGAGCGGCGTGAAACCGTCGGTGCCGCCGGCCTCGCTGGACCACAGGTCGGTGTATCCGGCGGCCACCGCGTCTTCGATCCACTGGCGCTGCTCGTGCAGCGGGACCCCGTCGAAGGGAATGGTCAGGCCCCAGCGCGGGCCGTTGGCGTCAGTCACGAGGCGGCTCCTCTCGAAAGCCCCGCACCACCGCCGACTGGCTGGCGGTGGCGAGGAGCCTTCCGTCTTCGGTCCAGATGTGGGCCAGCCCGTGGCCGAAGCCGTGTGCGACGCCCTGGATGCGGACATCGAGCAGCACCCAGTCGGTCGGCACGAGCTGCAACACGCGGATCGTGTTGTCGAGGCTGTTGCCACCCGCGCGCTTCCCGAGCGCCTGGCTGATGCCGGCCGGGACCATGTCGCCGAGGATCGAGAGCGATGTGTACGACACCTCGAGACCCGGGATGCGCGCCCAGAACGCCGTGCGCCCGTCCCCCGGCGGACCGGGGAACTCGTCGATGCCGCGGCCCTTGGCCATGCGCATCTCCCAGCGCGACGCGAGCCGACCCTTCATCCGTTCGTCGAGAGGACGCGCCGGGCAGTCCTCCGGCGGCGGGACGTCGGGGCGCTCGGCCCACGTGCCGTCGGCTGGAAAGTCCCGTCGGCCGACGGCGGCGTTCACCGTGAAGATCTCGAGGTCGCCGACGTGGCCTGTGGCCCGCACCTGACTGGTCTTGTGGCCGACGGCCGCGTCGACCACCTCGATGTCGACGACGGATGGCGGCCGAGCAAACGAGAGGTACTGCGCGGTCGCCCACACGAGCGGACGTCCGGTGTGCTGCACCATGGCTTCGACGGCAGCGCCCAGACCCACGCCGCCGAACAGGGCGCCGAGGCCGCTCGTGATCTCCTTGCGCACCGGAAGCCGCCAGCGCCGAGTGTCATCTGTCGGCTCGAGGCCCAGGAACTCAGCGGCGTCCATACAGCGACGGACTCTAGGGTGAGCCCATGGCAGAAAACCCGTGGCTCGGTGACGCGTGTTCGCTCGTCGACGCCTTCCGCGCCAAGGAGCTCTCGCCCCTCGAGGCCCTCGACGCGTCCCTTGCGGCCATCGACGGCTCGAAGATCAATGCCTTCTCATACCTCGACGCCGACGCGGCTCGCGACACGGCGCGCAACGCCGACGTCTCCCTGCCCTTCGGCGGCGTGCCGATGGGGGTCAAAGAGCTGGAGCGCGTCAAGGGCTGGCCGTACACCGAGGCCTCACTCCTCTTCAAGGACGAGAAAGCCGACGTTGACGGCACCCAGGTCGCGCGGCTTCGGCAGGCGGGCGCTGTCCTCGTCGGGCTGACGACAGCCAGCGAAATCGGCTTCGTCAACTACACGTCTACGAAGCTGAACGGCGTCACGCGCAATCCGTGGAACTTCGAGCGCACCCCAGGCGGCTCGTCGGGCGGATCGGCCGCGGCTGGGGCGGGCGGACTGGTGCCGATTGCCAGTGGCGGCGACGGTGGTGGATCCATCCGGATCCCCGCCGGGTACTCGGGCCTGT
>JAFASB010000097.1 GCA_019244985.1 Acidimicrobiia bacterium
GTGGTCGGTGCGCCCGCGGGCACGTACAGCCAGTAGTCGCGCGCGCCCGATACACCGGACGCCGGCCAGGTGTGCTGGGTGAACGAACCGCTGCTCGCCTTCGCCGGCGCGGCCACGAGCGCGGTCGAGACCGCCAGCGCGGCAACGACGAGGAGCGCAAGGCGCCGCTTCATGCGCCCTTGATCCTCTCGGCCACGACCTTGGCACCTCGATCGCCGAAGCAGATCGTGTAGTGGTTGGTGTCGTCGACGATCTCGTCCACGAGCTGGGGGAGTTCGGGCCGCCACATGTCGACGACGAAGTCGGGGAGCAACGGCACCGGCTGGTTGAGGAGCCCGCGCACCGCCCGCAGCAGGTTGACGGGGCACTCGAGGGCTCGCAAGGAGTCAGCGACGACGTCGACGTCGGTGATGTTCTGGGCGCCGTCGGCGCGCACGGCGTCCTCGGAGACCTTCGACTTGAAACCGCCATCGCCGGCGGGCTCGAGGTCGTACAGCAGGTAGGCCTCGATGTCGTCGCTCCAGTCCTCCGACAGCGCCGGGTGGTCCCGCCAGAAGTCGAGGTACGCCTTCTCGGTCGGGAAGGTCTGACGCAGGCGAGCGATGGCGGGGCCGAGCACGGCGTCGAGCACCTGGTCGACGTCGATGCCCTCCGGCAAGGGCGGCGGGAGGCCGCCGTCGACGAGCACGAGCCGTTCGACGAGCTCGGGACGCCGGGCGGCGAGGACGACGGCGACGAAGGCGCCCATCGACTCCCCGACGACGACCGTCGGCGCGGTCCCGAGGTGCTGAAGAACGGCGGCGCAGTCGGCGGCATGGGCGCCCATGCCGAATGGTCCGGGCAGCTGGTTGCTGTCGCCCCGGCCGCGCAGATCCGGGGCGACCACGCTGAACTCGGCGCCGAGGTGGCGGGCGATCGGCGCCAGCGACATCGACGACGCCGTCACCCCGTGGATCCCCAAGACGGTGTGTGGGCCATCGCCGAAGCGAGCGACGCGCAAGCCGCCCCCGTGCACCGGTACATCGAAGAACTCCGGCTTCATCCCGCCTGCCCCCCTAACGAGCGTTCGCGCGGAGAGCATGGACGAATCGCTCAGTTCGTGTCAACCGTGTACTTGACTGCGGCAGGGTCGCGCCGGGAAACTAACGGTCGTTCGGACGATAGGAGGGAGCGGTGGCAAACCTGGAAGCGGCGCCGGCCGCGCCCCCGCCGTCCCTGCTGCCCCCCCGGGCCACCGCGGACGGCACGCACCGGCGCCTGCTCGAAGAGGCGTTGGCCCTGTTCGGCCAGTGGGGGTTCAACGGCGTGTCGGTGCGCGAGATCGCCAAGGCGTCGGGCATCCGCGCCAGCTCGGTGTACGGCCATCTCGAGTCGAAGGAGCAGCTGCTCTTCCAGCTCGCGATCGTCGGCCACGAGGAGCACCACGACGCGCTGCGCCACGCCCTGCTCGAAGCCGGCGCTGAACCGGTCGACCAGATCACGCGGCTCGTGCGCGCCCACGTCTGGTTCCACGCCACGTACCCGCTGCTGGCGCGCGTGTGCAACCGCGAGCTCAACGCGCTCGGCCCCGAGAGCCAGGAGCGCGTGATGGCGGTCCGCCATCAGTCCGAGCAACTCATCCTCGACGTCATCGAGCGCGGCATCCGCCTCGGTGCCTTCGACGTACCGCAGCCGTGGCTCGCGTACGCCGCCATCGGGAGCATGGGCATCCGCGTCGCCGAGTGGTGGGGCCAGCTCGACTTTTCGGTGGACGCGGTGGCCGACGCCTACGCGGACTACGCCGTGCGGCTCCTCGTCGGGAACCGCTAACCCGTCGGCGCCGTCGACAGCGTCACCGGCAGACGGCGGCGGCCGCGGAACTGCATCGAGTCGACCCACTCCACCTCGCCCGCGACTGCCTCGCCGCGCAGCCGGGGCAGGAGGTGCTCGAGCGCGGAGGACGTCTCGGCCCGGGCGAGGGCGGCGCCGAGGCAGAAGTGGGGGCCGAAGCCGAACGCCACGTGCCCCGAGGCGTCACGGCCCGGGTCGAAGCGGTGGGCGTCGTCACCCCACTTGCGGGGATCGCGGTTGGCGGCGCCGAGCAGCAGCGTGACGTTGGCATCGACCGGCATCATCACGCCGTGGCGCTCGACCGGGCGGGTGGTGCGCCGGAACACGTACTGGACAGGCGAGTCCCACCGGAGCGTCTCTTCCATCACCCGGCTGATGCGACTGGGATCCTTCTGCACGCGCTCGAGCTCGTCGGGGTGGGCGAGCAGGGCGGCGACGGCGTTGCCGATGAGGTTCGTGGTGGTCTCGGTGCCGGCGAACAAGAGGAGCGCGGCGAATCCCACGGCCTCTTCGCGCGTCAGCACGTCTTCTCCCTGGGCCCTGACGATGGCGGTGAGCAGGTCGTCTCGTGGCTCCTCCCTCCGAGCGTCGATGCGCTCGCCGAGATCGGCGGCCATCGCCATCATCGCCATGGCCTCCTCGTTCTGCATGCCGGTGACCCGGGCACTTCCACTCATCACACTCGTCGCCGCGTCGGCCCAGAGACGGAAGCGGTCCTCGTGGTCGGGGTCGGCGCCGACGAGGGCGGCGATGACGCGCACAGGAACGCGCGCGCCGAGGCCGGCGATCACGTCGAAGGGCTCATCCGTGGGCGCGGCGTCCAGCAGCATGCGCACGGTCTCGTCGATGTGGTTGTGCCACCCAGCCATCTGGCGTGGGGTGAAGCCTCGGCTGACGATCCGACGCAGCTCGCTGTGCGCCGGTGGGTCGACGGAGACGAGCATCCCGATGGCGTCGCTGCGCGGCAGCCGCTCTTCGCCTTTGCCCGTCGGCGCGCCCATGAGGACACCGCGCATGGCGTCGGACGAGAACGCGTCGGTGTCGGCGAGGGCGGACGCCACGTCCTCGTAGCGCGAGAGCACGAAGGCGCCGGTCTCCTCGGCCCAGTACACGGGCGCCTCGTCGCGGAGACGTTCGTAGAGCGCGTAGAGGTCGCCGCCGGTGGTGACGAAGGGGTCGTAGGTGAGCACGGTGGTCTCCAGCGCTGGGCGTCAGGCGGCGGCCGGGCGGAAGTCGCTGATCGACTTCCAGCACTTGCAGCCGGCCTGCCATTGGACGGTGTGGACGAAGTCGGAGCCGGTGAACTTGCCGGGCGCGAAGAGGCTGCGCCCGAAGATGGTGCTCGTGCGCTGCCCGAGGCGCTGCACCGCGGCCCTCCATCCCGCCCGCGTGGGATTCGGGCCCGCGCCCTTCAGGGCGTCGAGCAGGAGCATGAAGTTGTCGCACAGCGTCAGGAGCTCCGTCGACGCCGGGTCGTCGGGGCGGATGCCGGGGAGGCCGGCGTCGGTGGCGATCTTCGAGCACAGCTCCCAGCCGGGGAACGGGGCCTTGCCCGACTGCACGAGCATGGTGCCGAGTGAGGCGATGCCGATGGCGCCGTTGAACTCGTTGGGATCGAAGTTCTTGTCGGTCTGGTCACTGGTGTTCAAGAACCAGTCCGACGTCGAGTACTTCGGGTGGTATCCCTGGCTGGCCGCCGTGCTGGTGAAGATCTGGCCGGCGACGAAGTTCGAGACGATCAGTACGTTGGTCACGCCCTTGAGGCGGAATTGGGTGACGATGTTCGGCGGCTGGGTGACGACGGATTGGATGTCGCAGTCGTGCAGGCCGAAGACGACGTCCTTGGCGCCCTTGGCCTTCAGGGCCGGGCCCAGCACGTTCTCGACGACGGGCTCCGTCGCCGGGCACTTGTCTCCGAGGATGCCGACGACGGCGCCGGGCGCGAGCCAGCCGATGGCCTGCAGGTCGCGGGCCCACGTGATGCTGATGCGGTCGACGGCCGCCTGGTAGCTCACGTCGTTGCCGCCCGACCGCTTCTCCCAGTCGGTCGACCACTCCACCGAGTGCACCGTCGGGGTGTCGCCCTTGGTGGTGTTGGTCAGGCAGTCGAGCGACGCCGTGTCGAGCATCGACGCCGTGTCGACCACGCCGAACACCTTGGAGTCGTCGACCATGGCCCGGCAGGCCGCGGCCTGGTCCTCGACGCTTGTCGGGTCGGTGTAGCGCGCGACGGGGATGATCTTGCGACCGTCGATGCCCTGCTTGCTGGCCCACGCGGCGAGGGCGTTGATGTACTGCGTGCCGTCGCCGCGCTGGCCGGTGGAGAAGCCGGCCTTGTTGAGCCCGGCCGCGTTCTGGAGCATGAAGCCGATGGTGATGTCGCGCGGCGACACGCCGCGGTCCGACGCCGTCAACGCCGTGCTGCCGGCTCCGCCTGACGTACCGCCCGGCCGCTGCTGCGCGGCCGAGGTCGCACCGCCGCCGCTCGACAGACCGCCCGCACCCGTCGCCGACGTGCCTCCGGCGTTCGCGCTGCCGACGCCGTTGTCGACGCCGCCCGCGCCGGTGCCCGCACCGCCCGCGCCGGTGTCGCTGCCGGGTGTCCCGGTCGCGGCGACCGCCGCGTCGTGGCTCTTGCTGTTGGAGGGAGCGATGGCGATCGACGCGGCGAGGAGGGCGACGATGATTCCCATCGCCGTAAACGCGCTGAGCCGTTGCGTCGGCGACGCCTTCCGGTACCAGAGTCGGATCTGCATCCACGGCGTCATGTCAGCGCCCCCGATCGAGTGATGGCCGCCGGGTCGGCGCCCAGGTAGCTGGCGACGACCCGGGGGTCGGCCTGCACCTCAGCGGGCGTGCCCTCGGCGATGACCCGCCCCGACTCCAGACAGTAGATCCGGTCGGCCAGCGACATCATCAGCGGCATGTCGTGCTCGACGACGAGCATCGACGCCCCGTACTGGTCGCGGATCCTGCGCAGCAACGGGGCGAACTCCTCGACTTCTCGCTGGGCCAGGCCGGCGGTCGGCTCGTCGAGGAGGACGATCGTGCAGCCCGACGCCACCACTGCGGCCAGGTCGCACACGCGGCGCATGCCCGTCGACAGCTCGCCCACCAGGCTGGTGGCTCTGTCGGCGAGGCCGAACTCGACGAGCACTTCCGTCGCCCTCGTGCGCTTCTCGCGCTCGGAGAGCCGGAGCCAGGGGCTGCCGACCATGGCGCCGACGGCACCGCCGCGGGCCCCCCGGTCAGCCGCCGCCATGACCGTCTCGAGGACGGTGAGGCCGGGGAACAGCTTGGCGTCCTGGAACGTGCGCCCGAGGCCGAGGAAGGGCCGGTACTCGGGGGCCAGGGCGGCGACGTCCTCGCCGGCCACGACGATGCGCGCCTCCTGGGCCCGCACCAGGCCCGAGATGGCGTTGAGCAGTGTCGTCTTGCCCGCCCCGTTGCCGCCGATCAGTCCGACGATCTCACCCGTGCGCACCGTGATCGACACGTCGTCGACTGCGGTGATGCCGCCGAACCGCACGCTGGCGTGCTCGACCACCAGCGGGTCGACGTCATCGCGTGGCTTGAGCGGCGGCTCGGGCAGCGCCGCCGCCAGCTTGTCGACCATCCATCGACGAATCCGATCGACCATGCCGGCCAGACCTCCAGGCAAGAACATCAATGTGACGAGTAGCAGCAGGCCCGACGTCAGGGCGCGCACGGCCGGCGTGTTCGCGCCGGGCACGAGGTAAGGCCATGCGAACACGGCGATGACCCCGAGGATCGGGCCGTAGAGCGTGGCCAGCCCGCCGACGATCGCAGCCGACAGCAGCACGAACGACATCGACGGGTCGAAGGCGGCGAAGCTCCAGTTGCCGGCGGCGACACCCCAGAGGGCGCCGGCCACGCCGGTGACGAAGCCGGCGATGGCGAGGGCGACCAGCATGGCGCTCGTCGGTGGCAGGCCGTAGGACGCGGCCAGCGCCGGGTTGTCGCGCGCGCCGACGATCGCCCGACCCACCGAGCTGTTGCGCACCGACCGCAGGGAGACGGCCGTCAGGCCCAGCATCACGAGGGCGACGGGATAGATCCCGCGGACCGTACGGATGCTCAGCGAGAACAGGTGCGGCGCGTCGATGTGCACGATCGCCGACGGGTCGCTCACGAAGATCCCCTGGCGGAACAGCCAGCTGC
>JAFASB010000164.1 GCA_019244985.1 Acidimicrobiia bacterium
TCGCCGGCATCGACCAGCTCCGGTTCGACGGCACGGCGCGTGTCTTTGACGGTGAGGACAAGGCCATGGAGGAGATCTTGGACGGCGGCATCAAGGCCGGCGACATCGTCGTCATCCGCTACGAGGGCCCCAAGGGCGGCCCAGGCATGCGCGAGATGCTGGCCGTCACCGGCGCCATGAAGGGCGCCGGGCGTGGTGCTGACGCCGCGCTCATCACCGACGGCCGCTTCTCGGGCGGTACGCACGGGTTCTGTGTCGGCCACGTCGCACCCGAGGCCGTGGACGGCGGGCCGATCGCCTTCGTGAACGACGGTGACCGCATCGTGATCGATGCCGAGGCCCGCACCATCGACCTGATGGTCGACGACGCCGAACTCGCGAAGCGCCGCGAGAACTGGAAGCTGCCCGAGCCGCGGTACACCACGGGTGCGCTCGCCAAGTTCGCCCGACTGGTCACTGGCGCCGATCGCGGCGCCATCACCGAGCCCTAGCGACCAAGAGTTCAACCGGTGGCTGAGTTCGACGCGCTCTTCCTGCCCGAGGCCGGCGGCTGGATGCCGACCGAGGCCAGCCTGGGGCCGTGGGGCGCCGACCTCCTGCACGGCGGGGCGGTGTCGGCGTTGGCCATCGCCCTGATGGAGGACGAGGCCGACGACCACTACGAGGCGGTCCGGTACTCGGCCGACTTCATCCGGGCTCTGCCGCTGCGCAAGCTCGACGCCGAGGTGCGCGTGATCCGCAAAGGCAATCGTCTCGAGCTCATCGAGTGTGAGATTGCCAACGATGGCAAGTCGGTTGCGCGCTGTTCGCTCGTTCGCGTGCGGCCGCAGCCCGTCGAGCTCCCCGAAGGCGCTCCGACACCGCACGATCAACCGCCGCCCGACATGCCCGAGGAGATGTTCGGCGCGCCTCGCTTCGATCCAACGCGCACGTTCTTCGTCGGCGCGGGCATCGAGATGCGCGTGCCGGACCCGAACCAGTTCGGCGGCGGCGTTGCGTGGTACCGGCTGATGATCCCGACGACGCCCGGGCGTGAGCCCTCCCCGACCGCACGCGCTGCGGCGGCCGCTGATTTCGGCAACGGCGTGAGCGGTTTCCGCAGCAACCAGTTCATCCCGGTGTCGTTTCCCAATGCCGACCTGGTCCTTCACCTGTCGCGGCAGCCGCGTGGTGAGTGGGTCCGCCTCGAGGCGATCTCCGAATGGCGTCCCGACGGCATCGGACTGGCCCGCGGACGGCTCGGCGACCGTGAGGGGGTCATCGGCGTGTCGGAGCAGTCCCTCGTCCTGAGCGCCGCCCCGCGCCGCTAGAGATTCGCCGGTTCTCCAGTCAGCTCTGCACTGAGCTCCCACAGCAGCTGACGGGCCCCGGCGTCATAGGCCTGGTCGTCGGCGCGGGCGTCATCTTCTCGGTTGAAGTAGCGCCCGGTGACACCCTCGACATCGGCGCCGACCGCCAGCCGCAGCGTCGCCTCGACGCCTTCCTCGAGCGTGTCGACGCTGTGGCCGTGCTGCTCGAGGACGATCTTCGTCGGCATGAAGGTGGCGGGGTGGAGGCTGTTCACCGTGACTTCGCCGGCGGGGAGTCGGTCGGCCAGTTCGAACCCGAACATGATCTGGGCGAGCTTGCTCTGACGGTACGCACGGGTGCCGTCGTAGGAGCGCTCGAGCATCACGTCGTCGAATTCGATGGGGTACTGCCCGGCGGAGGCCACGTTGACGATGCGGGCGGGCGCCGACCGCCGCAGCAGAGGCAGCAAGTGCAGCGTGAGGACGAAGCCGGCGAGGTGGTTGACGCCGAACCGGAGCTCGAAGCCGTCGGCGGTCTCCTGCCGAGCCGTCCCTGCCGGTTTTCCGCTGCCAACGCCCGCGTTGTTGACGAGCACATGGAGTCGGTCGTTCTCGGCCTCGACCTGGCGCGCCAGCGCCCGCACTGCATCGAGCGACGAGAAGTCGGCGAGGTACGTGCGAACCCGGTCGCTCCCGTCGGCGTCGCGCACCGTGGCGGCGGTCGACGCCAGTTTCTCGGCGTCGCGGCCGTGGAGGAGGACGGTGCCGCCGTCCTGAGCGAGCCGAAGGGCGACGGCGCGGCCGAGCCCGTCTGTCGACCCGGTGACGAGAACGACGGTGTCTTCGGGGGCCCGCACGCCGCCTACGCGGCGAGGGAGTCGAACTCGGCGAGGATGTCCTTGCCGCGTGAGTGCCCATCCAGGGCGTGTTCGATCTCGCGGCGGACGAGACGGACGTTCGCCTCGTGGCGCGGCCCGACGGAGTCGGCGCGGGCCCGCTCCCAGATCTCACCGATCACGTCCGTGCCGGGGGCATGGCGCCGGGAATCAGTGAGGAACGTGCGGTCGCGCATCTCGGACAGCGTCGTCTTGAGGTACTCGACGTGCGGCGCCTCGTCGGCCCGGATGTAGGACACGAGTCGCGCCGCCTCGCCGTCGCCGGCAACGAGGTCGTTGTCGGCGAGCACTTCCTCGGCCCACGCGAACACGTGGAAGGCGGACATCTCGATGAGCAGGAGCCGGGCCATGCTCTGGATGAGGACTTCGAGGCTCTGGTCGATGTAGGGGAACATCGGCTCCAGCGACGACGCGCTGCCGGCGGTGGCGCCGTAGCCGAACATCCGGTCCATCATTGTCTGGGTCTGATCCTCGGTGAGCGGCGACTCGAAGGCGACGTCGCGCGCCGCGAACCACATCTGCTTGTGGCCGCCCTCGTCCTTGTGCCCGGCCTCGTCGCGAGCGTGCGCCTCGTACAAGCCGCGTCCGAGGTGCCACGTCGCCGTGCCCCGTACGTCCTCGACGAAGCAGCGCTGAAGGTCGGGGATCGGGGAGTAACGGATCATCGAACCGAACCCTTCGACGGTGCCGATCTGGGTGAGCCGGCCGACGATGGGATCGCGCACACCCTCCCGCAGCAGGTACTTGGCCTGGGCCACGTTCGGGTAGGCGCCGGGCCAGCTGTCGAGAGCGATGTCGAGGAGGGGAGCGCCGAACTGACCCTGGTGCTGTTGCTGCCACGCCCGGATCGCCGGCCAGCGGTTCTTGGTGCGCGGCGACACGTACTCGCCCGCCTCGTCGAAGCCGCCGTGGCACCGCACGCCGCCGGCGATGAGCGGCTCGGCAACACGGTGGTTCTCGAGCAGCTCCCGCTTGGTGTAGTCGACCTTGAGGTCGGTCATCGGGGCCCGACGCTATCCGAAGCAGCCCGGGCACTTTGCGCTCATTCTCGGCCGAGCTGTCCAAGCAAATGCCATTGCGAATCTGCGCGTTTGGGCAATGTGGCGCATCAGATTGGCCAACATCCGGTGTTCGCCGATCTGTACCATCCGTCAACAGGGGAAGACAGCGTTCAGAGGCAAGGAACTTCTGCGTCACCTTCTGCTT
Source organism: Acidimicrobiia bacterium (assembly GCA_019244985.1). GTDB lineage: Bacteria > Actinomycetota > Acidimicrobiia > Acidimicrobiales > AC-14 > CADDZP01. The sequence continues at coordinate 3,392 of JAFASB010000164.1, forward strand.
GTTTGGACGTAAGTAACAACAAGGGGGCACGGGGGCTCCCTTGTGGCGGATCTGAAAGGACCGGGGGACATGGGGACTCGACCGACTGCGCGCAGTCACGCGCGCCGCTTCTGGGCACTCGCACTGGCGGTGCTCCTGCCCGGCCTGGGCGCGGCCGTCATCGGGGGCGCGGCGCTCGCCGATGGCCCCGGGCAGCCGACGAGCGTCACCCTGCAGCTCAACCCGTCGACGATCTCGTCGGCGAACGGCTCGACGACGACGGCAACGGTCACCGTAAAGGACGGCAGCCCCAACCCGGTCGGTCTGCCCAACCAGAAGGTCGACCTCACCGCCAACCCCGGTGCGCACGTCACGTTCACCAACAGCACCGTGACGACAGGGGTGAATGGCACGGCAACGACGACCATCAAGGCGACCGGCACCGCGGAGACCGACACGATCTTCGCGACCGTCGAAGGCACCAGCCACACTGACTCCAAGCCATTGCCGATCTATGGCGCGCCGAATTCGATCACGCTCGATGCCCTTAACCCTTCGACGATCACGGCGAATGGCACCTCGAGCACGACAGCTCGCGCCCACGTCAAGGACAGCAACGGCAACGGCGTCGTCGGCGCCACCGTGTCGTTCACCACGAACAAGCACCCCGGTGCGAGCATGTGCGGTCAGAACCCCATCGGAACGGGGACCGCTGACCCGAACACGCCGGGTGACTACACGTGCACGATCACCTCGACGATGGCTCAGACCGAGCTGATAACCGCCTCCGTCGGGGCCCAGACGAGTGGTCAGCAGACGTTGACGGTCGTCCCCGGTGCCCCGGCATCGGTCGTCGTCACATTCGACGCCCCGACCAACACGATCGTTGCGGACGGCACGTCGACGACCACCGCGACGGCGACCGTCAAGGACGCGAACGGGAACCCGGTGTCCGGGCGCTCGATCAAGTTCACGACCAACGGTGACGTGACGTTCGGCGGCAACGGCGTGGGCACTGATCACAACAACGGCACCTACACGGTCACCATCACGGCCTCGACGACCGCGGATACCGAGACGATCAAGGCGACCGACCAGGGGAACAACGCGTCGGGCCAAGCCAACCTCACCGAGATCGGCAATGCCGCGACGACATCGATCTCCCTCGTCGTTTCGCCGTCGTCCGTCCACGTCTCCGACGGCGGGCACCCGAACCAGACGTCGACCGCGACGGCGACGCTGAAGGACGCCCACAACAACCCGATCAACAACGCCGCGGTGACCTTCAAGACAGACGGCGACGATCACATGTGCGGCGCCAACGCAACGTCGGGCCCAGGCACCTACACGAACCAGGGCAACGGCATGTACACCTGCACGATCGCTGTGAGCGGGACGGCTGGCGTGCAGCACATCACGGCAAGTGCGAACAGTGTGACCAGCTCGCCGCAGCCCCTGACCCAGTACGCGGACGCGTCGACCCTCGGGCTCACTTTGAGCCCGGACCACATCCGGGCGGGCGGGACGACCCACTCGACGGCGACAGCCCACATCTCCGACGGCCACGGGAACGGCGTACCCGGCCAGACGGTCTCCTTCTCGACCGACGGGGGCGGGGCCGGCAAGAGCAACGCCACCATTTGCTCGCACGCCGTTGACCAAGGGAACGGCGACTACACCTGCGACATCACGCCTGGCACGACGGCCGGCACCCAGAACATCTTCGCCACTGCGATCGGCGCCACCGTGTCGAAGACGCTGACCCAGTTCGGGCCGGCGACCACAGTCCACTTGCAGCTGACCAAGGGATCGATCACCGCCGACGGGGTCGACTCGAGCAGTGCGAGCGCCACAGTGACAGATAGTGGTGGTCGCGCCGTGACTGACGAAACCGTCACGTTCAGCACCACGGGCCACGCCAACATGTGCGGCTCGAACTCGACGTCAAAGGCAGTGACCAGCAACACCAACGGCGTGTATGGATGCGTCATCACGACCACCCAGGCCGAAGCGCAGACGATCAAGGCCCAGACCTCTGCCGCAACGAACCCGCCGAGCGACACGGCGCCGCTCACCGCGACTCCGGGTCCGGCAGCGAACGTGGGAGTTGTCCTGAACCCGACGTCGATCACCGCGGACGGCGTGTCGACGTCGACGGCCACGGCGACGGTCACCGATGCCCACGGCAACCGCATCAAGGGCGACAGCGTCGCGTTCGCCGCAACGGGCGGCGCGTCCGCCGGTGCGCCGACGGACAACAACGACGGCACCTACACGGCGACGGTCACCTCGTCGACGACAGCCGGGCAATCCACCGTCACTGCGACCGACAGCTCGGTGAACCCGAGCAAGGCTGGGATGGCGACGCTCACGATGACTCCTGGCCCGGCCGCATCGGTCGCGCTCTCGTTGACCCCGAGCTCACTGCCCGCTGACGGCAGCTCGACGTCCACGGCGAAAGCGACCGTCACGGATGCCCACGGCAACTTGGTCACCAATGAGACCGTGACGATCACGACGAGCGGCGACGCCCAGGTCGGCACCGTGACCAACAACCACGACGGCACCTACACGGCGACCATCACTGCGTCCAAGACGGCGGACACCGAGACGATCACCGCGAAGACGTCCAACAACAAGAGCAATACCGCCCAGCTCACGGAGAACCCCGGCCCAGCTGTGATGACGCTGACGCTCACGCCGTCGTCGATCCCCGCCGATGGGAAGTCGACGTCCACGGCGACGGCAACGGTGAAGGACGCCAACGGAAATCCCTACTCGAGCGAAACCGTGACCATCGCCACCAACGGCGACACGACGGTGGGCAGTGTCAGCAACAACGGCAACGGCGTGTACTCGGCGACGATCACAGCCTCGACGACGGCTGACGCCGAGACGATCACCGCTTCGGACAGCGCGAAGAGCCTGACCAAGACGGCGACGTTGACCGAGACCGTCCCGAGCACGTACTTCCCACTGACGCCCGCCCGGATCCTCGACACCAGAACGAACAACACGCCGCTGGGCCAGGGCGAGACCCGCCCGGTTCAGGTGGCGGGACAGGGTGGGGTGCCGGCCACGGGCGCCACGGCTGTCGTGGTCAACGTCACCGAGACGGGGGCGACGGCCAACGGTTTCTTCACCGTGTATCCCTCGGATGCGCCCAGCAGGCCCAACGCGTCGAACCTGAACTTCGTCGCCGGTGAGACCATCCCCAACCTGGTCATGGTCAAGCTCGGCGCCGACGGCAAGGTCGACATCTACAACCTGGCCGGCAGTGCGCACGCCATCTTCGACGTCGTCGGTTACTACGGCTCGGGCGGTGCCCGCTACAACCCCTTGACCCCATCGCGGATCCTCGACACCCGGACGAACAACGTGCCGCTCGGCCAGGGTGAGACCCGCCCGGTCCAGGTGGCGGGCCAGGGTGGGGTCCCGGCGACGGGGGCCTCTGCTGTCGTGGTCAATGTCACCGAGACCGGCGCCACGGCGAATGGCTTCTTCACGGTGTATCCCTCCGACGCCCCCAGCAGGCCCAACGCGTCGAACCTGAACTTCGTCACCGGCGAGACCATCCCCAACCTGGTGGTGGTCAAGCTCGGCGCCGACGGCAAGGTCGACCTCTACAACCTCGCTGGGTCGGCCGACGCCATCTTCGACGTCGTGGGGTACTACGGCTCGGGAGGCGCCGGCTACAGCGCCCTCACGCCTTCGCGGATCCTCGACACCAGGACGAACAACGCGCCGCTCGGTCAGGGCGAGACCCGCCCGGTGCAGGTGGCGGGCCAGGGCGGAGTCCCGGCGACGGGGGCCACAGCCGTGGTGGTCAACGTCACCGAGACCGGCGCCACGGCCAACGGGTTCTTCACCGTGTATCCCTCCGACGCCCCCAGCAGGCCCAACGCGTCGAACCT
>JAFASB010000169.1 GCA_019244985.1 Acidimicrobiia bacterium
GGCTTCAAGTTCTCGACGTACGCCACGTGGTGGATCCGCCAGGCGATCACCCGCGCCATCGCCGATCAGGCCCGCACCATTCGCATCCCCGTGCACATGGTGGAGACCATCAACAAGGTCCTCCGTGTGCAGCGCCAGATGCTGCAGGAGCTGGGTCGGGAGCCGACGGTCGAAGAGCTCGCCGCCAAAGTGGGCCTGACGCCCGCACGCGTCCGCGAGATCCAGCGCCTGGCCCTCGAGCCGGTGTCACTGGAGACCCCCGTCGGTGAGGAGGACGAGAGTCATCTCGGCGACTTCATCGAGGACCAGCAGGCCGTCGCCCCAGCCGAGGCCGCCGCCCGGGCGCTGCTCAACGAGGCGGTCGGCGAGGCCCTCGAGGAGCTCACCGATCGGGAGCGCAAGATCGTACGGCTGCGGTTCGGCCTCGAGGACGGTCAGGCCCGCACGCTCGAGGAGGTCGGCAAGGAGTTCGGCGTCACCCGGGAGCGCATTCGCCAGATCGAGTCCAAGACCCTGGCCAAGTTGCGCCATCCCATCCGCAGCCTCCGGCTGCGGGACTATCTCGACGAGGAGTAGGCCTCCCCGCGCTCACCCGAGAGCGCGAAAGGTTACGGGCGGGGGTCGTAGGGCTGGACGGTCCCGTGGCCGTTGCCGGTGGCGCTCTCCACGGCGTCCTTGGCCCGCTCGACCCCGAGGTCGACGGCGGCCTTGGCCTTCTGCTCGGCCGTCTGAAAGGCGTCCGAACGCTTCACCTTGCGCGCCAACCGGTTGAGCTGCTCGTAGCGTTCCCGGCCCGCCATGGCCCCGAGGTAGTACCCGAGCCCGAACCCGACCCCGAAGGCAATTTTCATCCGCATGAAAGGTTTTTACCCGCCGTGTTGTCCGCCACACCAGAGGTGGTGCGCGGCCTTGCTAGCTTCGAACCTCATTCCGGGGTAGCTCAATCGGCAGAGCGTCGGACTGTTAATCCGCAGGTTGCGAGTTCGAGTCTCGCCCCCGGAGCGTTTGCTCGACCACAGCACGTGATCCACGGCGTTCGGCGCGCTGGACAGCCTGTGGAAAACGTTCGCTAACCTGTACCGCTCTATGGCGACGAGGCAAGCGGCGGGCGCCGGCGCATTCACGTTCTTGCGCAACCGGGCCCGTTCGCGCCCGCATTTCAAGCGGGGCCCGAAGCTTGTGGCGATTGTTGCCCTTGTTGTCGTTGCGGTTCTCGGGGCGGCCAGCGCGTGGGCGATCCAGTACGACAACCACACCATCGACGTGCTGCCGGCGAAGACCGTCGTCGGCGGCGTCGACGTCGGCGGTCTGCGGTACCAGGCCGCGGTCGACAAGGTCCGGTCGGTCCTCGAGGCGCCGCTGCACCAGCCGATCCACGTCACCGCCGAGGGTTTCTCAGCCGACACGACGGCGTGGGACATGGGGCTGCAGATCGACGTACCCGCCGCCGTCCGCAAGGCCATGGCGCCCAACCACGACGGCAACGTCTACCAGCGGGCCTGGCGCCGTTTCCGGGGCGCCGACCACCGCAACGTCGCGCTGGCGCCGGACTGGAAGAGCGGGATGTCGTCGTCGCTGCTCGACCAAGCCAAGAAGGCGGTCGCGGTCGCGTCCAAGAGCGCACGGCTCGACACGTCGTCGGGCTTCGTGAAGATCACCCCCGACGTCGACGGGCGCGCCCTCGACCTCGACAAGGCCAAGGCGATCCTCACCGAAGGCGTTCAGCACGGCAACAAGCAGATCCAGCTGCCGGTGATCCACACCAAAGCGGCCGTGCAGCAGAGTGCGTTCGCCACGGTCATCCTCGTGCGCACCGGCGAGAACAAGCTCTACCTGTACAAGAACGGCTCGCTCGCCAAGACGTATCAGGTTGCGACGGGGCGTCCGGAGTTCCCGACGCCGACGGGATCGTTCAAGGTCGTCAACAAGCAGACGAACCCCACATGGACCAACCCGCACAGCAGCTGGTCGACGGGCATGCCCGAGACGATCGGCCCCGGTCCCGACAACCCGCTGGGTACCCACGCCATGGCGTTGAGCGCGCCCGGAATCCTCATCCACGAGACGCCCGATGTCGCGTCGATCGGCACCAGCGCTTCACACGGGTGCGTGCGGATGCGCGGCAGCGACGAGCTCGACCTGTTCAACCAGGTGCCGACGGGGACGCCCGTCATCATCCTCAGCGCCGGCGCACCGGTGGCGCGCAGCGCGACGCCGAACCCTGCGTCGGCAGCACAGAACGCGGCCGTCAACTACTAAACAGGGTCCGCTGTCCGGGCCGGTAGCTCAGTGGTAGAGCAGCGGACTCATAATCCGCGGCGCGCAGGTTCGATCCCTGCCCGGCCCACATGACAGGCTGACGGCCGTGCGCCTCGTAACCCTCCGGACCCCCGATGGAACCCGCGCCGGTCGAGTCGAAGACGACACCATCGTCCTGCTCGATGCCGCGGACGCCGCTGCCGCCCTCGACAACCCACGCGAATCCGGTGACCGGGTCGCGCTCGCCGATGCCGACCTGGGTCCCGTGGTCCCGCGCCCCTCGAAGGTGATCTGCCTGGGCCTCAACTACAAGAGCCACATCGAGGAGATGGGCGCCGAGCTGCCCAAGCACCCGACGTTGTTTTCGAAGTTCGCGTCAGCGCTCTGCGGGGCGCACGACGACATCCCGATCCCGGATTCATCCAACGCGGTCGACTGGGAGGCTGAGCTGGCGTTCGTCATTGGCCGCCGCGTTCGCAACGCGTCCGCCGAAGAGGCGCGAGCGGCCATCGGCGGCTACACGATCTGCAACGACATCTCGATGCGCGACTGGCAGTGGCGCACGAGCGAGTGGTTGCAAGGCAAGACGTGGGAGCGCAGCACGCCGCTCGGGCCTGCGCTGGTGACGCCCGACGAGGTCGACGACGCGGCAGATCTCCTGCTGCGCTGTGAAGTCGACGGCGAGGTGATGCAGGAAGCCAGAACGTCGGACCTCCTTTTCAAGCCCGTCGACATCGTCAGCTACGTGAGCACGGTCGTCACGCTCGAACCGGGTGACGTGTTCTCGACGGGGACCCCGGGTGGCGTCGGAGCGGGGATGAAGCCGCCGCGATTCCTGCAGCCGGGCCAGCTCGTGCGCACGATCATCGAAGGACTGGGGGAGCTCGTCAACGAGTGTGTGAAGGGAGCGGAGGGATAAGCCTTCCCCTCGCCGACGTCGTCGCCACGTCGGCTGCGGTGTCGAGCACGCGGGCGCGATCGGCGAAGGTCGCCGCCCTCGCCGACCTGCTGCGGCGTGTGCCCTCCGAAGAGCTTCCGATCACGGTCGGCTTCCTCGTCGGTGCTGCGCGGCAGGGCCGCGTCGGCGTGGGTTGGGCCTTGCTCGGTCCGACGATCGACATCGTGCCGGCGACCGCCGCCACCTTGACCCTCGCCGACGTCGACGGCGCCATCGACGAGCTCGAGCGCACCACCGGCAGCGGCAGCGCGGCGGCGCGACGGCGCATCGTCGACGACCTCTTCGGCCGGGCGACCGCCGAGGAGGCCGACTTCCTGCGCCGCCTGCTCATCGGCGACCTGCGCCAGGGCGCCCTCGAAGGGGTGATGGCCGACGCCATCGCCAAGGCCGCTGGCGCCCCGCTCACCGTCGTACGCCGAGCAGCCATGCTCGCCGGCGACTTGTGTCGGGTGGCGGCCGTCGCCCTCGAAGGCGGGGAGGACGCGCTGCGCGCCATCGGCCTGGAGGTCCTCCGGCCAGTGCTCCCGATGCTGGCGGCGACGTCGGCAACGGTGGCCGACGCGCTCGACGCCAACGGCACCAGCTCGATCGAGTGGAAGCTCGACGGGGCGCGCGTCCAGGCGCACCGCAGCGGCGATGAGGTCCGCCTCTTCACGCGGAACCTCAACGACGTCACCGACCGGCTCCCGGGCGTCGTCGGCGTCGTCCGCGCGCTCCGCGCGTCGGCGGTCATCCTCGACGGTGAGGTCTACGGCGCGGCGGTCTCGGAGGACGGCGCGGGGCCCTTCCAGGACACGATGAGCCGTTTCTCGAGGCACGAGCCCGATGCCGCCGACGAGGGCCGCCTGCACGTTCGCTTCTTCGACATCCTCCACCTCGACGGGGTCGACCTCCTCGATGAGCCCCTCGAACAACGATCGCAGACGCTGACGCGCCTGGTTCCCGACGCCAACCGGGTTCCCGGCATCCTCACCGCTGACGCCGCGGAGGGCCAGCGCTTCGCCGACGAGGCCATCGCACTCGGCCACGAAGGCGTCATGGTGAAGGCGCTCGGCAGCTCCTACGAGGCGGGACGGCGGGGGAGCGCCTGGCGCAAGGTCAAGCCCGTCAAAACGCTCGACCTCGTCGTGCTCGGCGCGGAGTGGGGCCACGGCCGGCGCCAGGGGTGGCTGTCGAACCTCCACCTCGGCGCCCGTGACCCCGAGGCCGGCGACTTCGTGATGGTGGGCAAGACGTTCAAGGGCCTCACCGACGCGCTCCTCACCTGGCAGACCGACCAGTTCCTTGCGCGCGAGACCCATCGCGAGGGCATCACCGTCTTTGTCCGCCCCGAGCTCGTCGTCGAGATCGCGCTCGACGGCGCCCAACGCTCGCCCCGTTACCCCGGCGGCGTTGCCCTGCGCTTCGCCCGCGTCAAGCGCTACCGCGACGACAAGTCCCCGTCCGAGGCCGACACCCTCGACGCCGTTCGGGCACTGCTGCCCTGACCGTTCAGTAGGAGGCGATCGACTGCAGCGGCAACCTCGGGCCGAACCTCGGGGGACCGGGGTGGCCGGCCACGACGAGGCGGATGACGCGGCCACGGTGGCCGCGGTAAGGCTCGAGCAGCTCGAGCATGCGAGCGTCATCGCCCCGCGCTTCGCCGGCGAGCGCCCAGACGACGTGGTTGGGGAGGTGGTAGTCGCCGACGCTCACGGCGTCGGGATCGCCGAGGGCGACGAGCGCTACTTCGGCCGCCGTCCACGCGCCGATCCCGGGCAGGACCCGGAGGCGCCGCCGCGCATCACCTGCTCGCATCGCCGTTGTCTCCTCGAGCCGTCGGGCGTGGCGGCCGACGAGCCGCACGGTCTGGGCTCGCTTCCGTTCGACGTTGAAGCGGTGGAACACGTCGTAGGGAAGGGCCGCCAACCGCGCCGGCTCGGGCGGCAGCATCAGCGGAACCGGCCCGGGTGCCGGCTCTCCGAGCAGGCGGACCAGGCGCGCGTAGGACCGACGGGCGACGACGCCCTGCACCTTCTGCTCGAGGACGGTCGGCACGAGCGCCTCGACGACGGCGTGGGACCTTCCGACACGCAGGCCTCGCAGCCGTCGGCGCAGTTCGGCGACGACGGGGTGGCGTGCCTCGAATCCGTCCTCGTGGTCGTCGGCGCCGACGAGCGCGGGTGCATGCTCGACCGCCCACGCCGCCCCCGCGCCCCACGCCTCGACGTCGACCCGCGTGCCGCCTCCCGACAGATGGAGGGTGGCCGGGCCGTCCGGCGTTCGCGTGGCGCGCCACACCCCCTCGGCGGCGAAGCGCATGGTCAGTCCGCCGGCGCTGTGCAGCGGCCGCAGGGTGAGTCGGAGGTCGACGGGTGACGCGCAGGAGATGGTGCGGGTGGCTACAGCCACGCCGGTGCCTGGTCGAGCAGAAAGCGGCTCACGGCCAGGCAACGGTCGAGCACCTCGCACAGCAGCTGCTCGCCGCCGAAGACGCGCGCCAGCGACACCTGCTGGCGGGCGACGATGGTGAGGCTGGTCTCCTTGGCGTCGGTGACGCTGGCCAGCGAGTCGATGGCGGACACTTCGAGGGGAAGGTCGGGGCCGCCGATGCCCGGGAGATCGATCGCCAGCTGCAGGAGGTTCGGTGTGTTGGTCAGCGGTGGGAGCGCCCACGTGAAGACGAGGGGCAGGAAGAACTCGTCGGGCGGATCGTCGTCCTCACCGAGCTCCGCGACGACGTCCTCGAACGCCAGGAGCACGCGTGGCTCGACTTCGAGGGCGAGGTGCAGGTCGAGCGGGCCGCCGCAGCCCTCTTCGGGATGCAGGTCGACTTCCCAGACCTGGCGCAGCGAGTAGGTCTCGACGAAGTGACGCTCGTCGTGGACGTGGAACCCATGGTCGACGGCATGGTCTTTGAGCTCGGCCACGTAGCCGGCCACGTCGATCGCTGCCACTGATCGAGGCTACGCGCCGGTGGAGTGCAAACGGCGACTACGTTCCCCGAATGACCGACGACGAGCTTCTCGCCGTGTTGCGGGAGACGGCGTCGGCAGTGCGCGCCGCTCTGGACGTCCTCGAGGACTGGGGCCTGG
>JAFASB010000217.1 GCA_019244985.1 Acidimicrobiia bacterium
CCGCTCGGAGACGTGGGCGGCTGTGGGCGCGCCGCAGGAGCGGGCTGCGCTGCAGCCGGAGCCTCGCTGGCCGCCGCGGGGGCGGAAGGGGCCGCTGGACGCGGTGCCGCTTCGGCGGGCGCCTCGGTCGGCGGGGCCGCAGCCGCGGGAGCGACCGGCTCCTGGCGCGGCGCGGGACGAGGCGGGGCGGGCAGGGGACGAGGGGGGGCGGGCGCGGGACGGGGTGCCGCAGCGGGAGCCGGACGGGGCGGGGGCAGCGTGAGGTCGGGCTGCTCGCTGGCCGGACGGCTGGTGATGAGGCGGTGTGTCGGGTCGGGCGGCCGGGCGGTGGACGCCGCGGCGGCGGGAGCGGGTGCCTCTTCGACCGCAGGCGCCTCAACCGCAGCAGCAGCAGCCGCCGCAGGCTCGGCCGGCGCCGCTGCCTTCTTGGTCGTCGCCTTCTTGACGACCGGCGGCTCCTCGGGCTGGACGTCACGCTTCAGTCCCTCGCGTTCAGCCTTCCGGCGAACGCGGTCGGCCTGGGCGTCCTCGATGCTGGAGGAGTGGCTCTTGACCCCGATCCCGAGCGCGCTGCAGAGATCGAGCGTCTCCTTGTTGGAGAGCCCGAGTTCGCGCGCTAGCTCATAGACCCGAATCCTTCTCGCCAACTGCCTGCTCAGCCCTTCCTTGGTGTCCCGTAGCTATCCATGCTGACACGATTTCGTTCGCTCTCACGAAGCGACTCGATCGCTTGGGGGCGGATCTCACTTCGCAGCGCCCACCCGAACGCCTTGCGTCGCACCGCCGCCTCGACACACGATGGCGATTCCCGGCACAGCCAGGCCCCTCGACCATTCAACGTGCGCCCTTCGGCGAGCATTCCGTCGGGTGTGCGCACATAGCGCACGAGCTCCTCCTGCGACCGGGCCCGGCGGCACCCGACGCAGGTTCTCACCGGGGCTCTGCGCCCTGCCCCCGCTATGTCGGACTCTCGGCCGGAGGTTCGGCCGCCTCCTCCTCCGCCGCCGGTTGCGCCGGTGCCGCTTCGGTGGTCTGCGGTGCGGCTTCGGCGGTCTCAACGGCCGCGCTCTCAGACGGCGCCGCCGCTGCCGGGGCGCCGCTCGCCGCGGGAGCATCACCCTCCGAGTCGGCGGGCGCCCCGCCTGCCTGCCACTGCTCGGCGGACACTCCCTCGCCGCCCTCAGCCGGCTTCCACACCAGCTCGCCGGACTCGTTCTCGACCCACTCGCCCTCGGCCCAGTCCTGGCCGGCGTAGGCCTCCTCCTCGGCGAGCTGCGTCTCGCTCTTGATGTCGACGCGCCACCCCGTGAGGCGGGCGGCCAGGCGGGCGTTCTGGCCCTCCTTCCCGATGGCCAGCGACAGCTGGTAATCGGGGACGATGACCTCGGCGGTGCCCGTCGACTCGTCGATGCGCACCTCCTTGACCTTTGCCGGCGACAGCGCCTTCATCACGAACTCCGACGGCTCCTCGGAGAACGGCACGATGTCGACCTTCTCGCCGCGCAGCTCGTTCACGACCATGCGCACCCGTGCGCCGCGCGCGCCGACACATGCGCCGACCGGATCGACGTTCGGGTCATTGGACCACACGGCGATCTTCGTGCGGTGGCCGGGCTCGCGCGCCACGGCCTTCAGCTCGACGACGCCGTCGCTGATCTCGGGCACCTCGAGCTCGAACAGCCGCTTGATCAGACCGGGGTGGGTCCGCGACACCACGATCTGGGGGCCCTTGGTGGTCTTGCGCACCTCGACGATGTACGCCTTGAGGCGGGCGTTGCGGTCGTAGTGCTCGTAAGGCACCTGCTCCGCTTGAGGCAGGAGGGCTTCGACCCGACCGAGGTCGAGCAGCGTGTAGCGCTGGTCCTTCTGCTGGATGATGCCGGTGACGATGTCGCCCTCGCGGCCGGCGTACTCCTCGTACTTGATGTCGCGCTCGGCCTCGCGGATTCGCTGGAGGATGACCTGCTTCGCGGTCTGGGCGGCGATACGGCCGAAGTCCTCGGGCGTGTCCTCCCACTCGCGTACGACGTTGCCGTCCTCGTCGAGCTCCTGCGCGTAGACGTGCATCTCCCCGCTGTCGGGGTCGATGGTGACGACCGCCTCCTCGGCGGCGTTCGGCATGCGCTTGTAGGCGGAGACCAGCGCGTTGGCCAAGGCGTCGAGCAGGGTGTCCATCGACACGCCCTTCTCGCGCTCGAGGACCTGCAGGGCCTCCATCAGCTCGAAGTTGGTGGCCATCAGCGGGCTCCTGCCTTCGACTTGGTCGTGCCCTTTGCCTTGTCCTTCGCCTTGCCGCGCTCGGCGGGCTCCCAGACGAACACGGTGCGGGCCTTCTCGACGTCGCCGTAGGCGAGGCGGCGCCCGGCGACGACGAAGCTGTCGTCGTCGGCCGACTCGAGGGTGCCCTCGACGCGCCGGTCACCCTCGACATCGGGCTTGGTCTTCACCGCTACGTCAGAGCCGACGAAGCGCCGGAAGTGGGCGGGCGTGCGCAATGGCCGCTCGAGCCCGGGACTCGACACCTCGAGGGTGTAGCGGCCCGGGACGGGATCGTGGCGATCGAGGGCATCGGAGACGACGAGGGTGGCTTCGCTGACCGCGTCGAGGTCGATGCCGCCGGGGCGGTCGACGGTGACCCTGAGGGTCGCGCCCAGCTGCTCGACGTCGACGACTTCCACATCGTGGGCAGCGAGGAGGGGCTCCACCAGCTCGTGCACACGACCCGTGACACTCACTTCGGCCACCTCCTCTCTCCTTTCAGCAAACAAAAGCGTGGGCCCAAAAGCCCACGCCCATCCACCCGCGCATACGACGAACGACTGCTCGATAAGTATAGGCGGGGGCGCAAGTCTCCCGGGGCGCTCAGGAGTCGCTCAGAAGTCCGTGGAACACCACGGGGGGACGTCGGCGCCGAACACCAGGTCGGCCCTGGCGAGCGCTCCAGGCGTGAGCTCCTCGACCCGGCCCGCGCCCGCGAGCGAGGTCAACGAGACCCCGCCCAGGTACGCCGATCCCAGCTCGGCCACGGAAAGGCGCAGGTCAGGGGGGCCGTTCGTCCGGCGGCAGCCGGCCCCGTCGGGCCCGGCGTCGAGCTCGTAGCGGGCTTCGTTCTCGGGCAGGAAGGCGTCGACCACGTCGAGCACCAGGCGGTCGGCTATCCGGTAGCGACGGCCCTCGAGGGCCCGGGCCACGTCGACGAGCCGGACCCAGAGGAAGTCCGACACCGTCCGGGTCCGCAGGCGGCGGGGGTCCCGGAGCATCCAGCGCACCGGCTCCTCCACCGGGAGGTTCTCGAAGCGGACGGTGGCCACGAGGTCGACCCCGAGCAGGTACTGCCACAGGGCGGCGCGCACGGGCGGGCTCGTGCCCATCGCCTGATTCACGAAAAGCCTGTACTGGGGGATGTTGTCGTCCCAGTTCTCCTTCAACCGGTAGCAGGCGAAGCCGACATCGTCGCCCATGCGGCACACGACGTGGAACAGCTCGCTCCCACCTTCGTCCCGCGCCCACTCCGGGTCGCGCAGGAACTGCTCCCACCAGCCATCGGGCCTGGTCACCTGTCCCGCCTGCAGACGACGGGCGCCCTCGAACACGTCCGGCAGCACCTTGGCCGCTTCAGCCTTGTCGAGGAGCTCGAACCGCGCGCCGGCCGCCGTGTCCTCACGGAAGACTCCGTGGACGCGGTCGAGCTCTGCGGCCGCGCTGGTCGTGGCCCACCCGTAGCCGAAGCGGCCGTAGATCACGCTCTCGGCTGCCAACAGCGTCGCCACGGGCTCGCCGCGGCCGCGGAAGTCGTCGAGCTGCCGGCGCATCAGCGCGGTCAGCAGTCCTTGGCGCCGGTGGGTCGGAAGGACGCCGACCGCGGTCACCCCGGGGGCGTGCACGTCGGAACCGCCCGGGACCGTGAGCCGCATGTCCCAATCGCCGGCGGTGCCGACGATGCGCCCTTCCTCGAAGGCAGCCAACCCGTTCCAGTGGCCGAACCGCTGGGACTGGTACTTCATCTCCGCGTCGCCGAGCTGCACGCCGAACGGGATGTGTTCGGCCCGCACGTACTCGGGCCACTCTTCGGCCGTGACCTCCCGGATCTCGACGTCCACGACGCCGAACGCTACGAGTTCCTGCGGATCAGGTCGACCTTCTGCTCGACGGCGTTGGGGTCCTCGCCCTGCACGGAAAGCAGTGCCTGCCGATCCTTCTCGGCTTCGGCCGCGGCGGTTGGGTCGGCGGCGGCCAGCCGAGCCTCGACGCCCTCGGCGACCAGACGCTCGGCCTCCTCGAGTAGGGCGGCGACCATCTCGCTTTCGGGCACGACGCGGACCACCTCACCGCGCACGAACAGGTGGCCCCGTTGACGCCCGGCGGCGATGCCGAGGTCGGCGCCCCGCGCCTCGCCCGGGCCGTTGACGACGCAGCCCATCACCGCCACCTGGATCGGCAGATTGCGCTCGCCGAGAGCGGCCTGCGCCTCCTGGGCGACCTTGATGACGTCGACCTCGGCGCGGCCACACGACGGGCAGGCGATGAGGTCGAGGCCTTTGCGCTCACGAAGGCCGAGGGCCTCGAGCAGCTGGCGTCCGGCGCGCGCCTCTTCGACCGGATCCGCGGTGAGCGAGTAGCGGATGGTGTCGCCGATGCCCTCCGACAACAGCGTTGCGATCCCGGCCGTGGCCTTGATGAGGCCGTGTGGCGGCGGCCCCGCCTCCGTCACCCCGAGGTGCAACGGATAATCCACGGTGTCGGCCAGCTGCCGGTACGCCTCGATCATCAACGGCACGTTGGACGCCTTCACCGAGATCTTCACGTCGTCGAACCCGACCTCGGCGAAGTAGGCGAGCTCGCGCTGGGCGGACTCGACGAGCGCCTCGGGAGTGGCGCCGTCGTACTTCTTGTAGAGCTCCGGGTCGAGGGAGCCGGCGTTGAC
This sequence comes from Acidimicrobiia bacterium, assembly GCA_019244985.1. Taxonomy (GTDB): domain Bacteria; phylum Actinomycetota; class Acidimicrobiia; order Acidimicrobiales; family AC-14; genus CADDZP01. Next base: position 4,925 of record JAFASB010000217.1, read on the forward strand.
GCCGATGCGTATCGGGACCATGCGCGCCTTGGCCTCTTCAGCGACAAGCTTGATGTGCTCGGGTTTGCGGATGTTGCCGGGGTTCAGCCGCAGGCACTGCACGCCGGCCTCGAGGGCGGCGAGCGCCAGTTTGTACTGGAAGTGGATGTCGGCGACGAGCGGCACGGGCGAGCGGGGCACGATGCGGGCCAGGCCCTCGGCCGCCTCCTCCTCGTTGCACGTGCACCGCACGATGTCGGCGCCGGCGGCTGCCAGCTCGTAGATCTGGGCCAGCGTCGCGTCGACGTCGGCGGTCTTGGTCACCGTCATCGACTGCACGGTGATCGGCGCGCCGCCACCGACCGGGACGTCGCCGACGTGGATCTGCCGCGTCTGCCGGCGAGGGAAGCTCACCCTCCCCAGGCTAGGCGTGCCGTTACTTGAAAGGATTTGCGATCGGACGGACGATGTCGAGATAGACGGTCATGGCGCCGAACAGCAGGACCACCGTGACCACCGCCGCTGTGATCGGGAGCATCTTCGAGATGTCGGCCTGATACCGCTTCCCCTTGCGCGACCGGATGCGCTCGTAGGTGGCGATCGCCACGTGCCCGCCGTCGAACGGAAGCAACGGGATCATGTTGAAGATCCCGATGAAGATGTTGATGAGGACCAAGAGGGTGAGCACGTCGAGCCAGCCCTGTTGAGCCGCCTGCCCGGCGACCCGCACGAACCCGACCACCGACACCGGCCGCTCCGCTTCCTTGCCCGAGACGGTCCCGTGGCCCGAGAGCTGCTCGGTGTAGTCCTTGAGGTGGCTGGGCGCGAAGATCGAGCCGAAGGCGCCGAACGTGCCCCACGTGTAGTGGCCGAGGTCCCGACCGGCCCGCCATACGGCGATCGGGAAGCTGGCCTTGTCGGCCACCACCTTCGGACTGATGCCGACCGCCACACCCTCGTTGCCCTCGATGACGATCTTGCTGGGCGTGGCCGTGAGCTTCAGGAGCTGATTGCCGCGCTGGACGATGAACTCGACGGGCTTGTTCTCGTGGCTCTTGATGTACGGCGAGATGGTGTCCCACTTGTGCACCACGTGGCCGTCGACGGCGAGGACCTGGTCTCCGACCCGGAGGTCGGCCTTCTCGGCGGGGCTCAGCTCGCCGCCCTTGGCGCCGGCGCCGAACACGGTGCCGATCGTCGTGGTCGGAGCGGGCTCGCCAACGGCCGCCCACACCACGACCAGCAGCAGGAAGGCGATGATGAAGTGCATCGTCGAGCCCGCCACGGCAACGAGCAGCCGGCGGGGATAGGACTTCTGGCGGTACGTGCGGGCCTCGTCCGCCGGGTCGACCTGCTCGAGGTTGTTCATCCCGAGGATCCGGACGTAGCCGCCGGCGGGGATGGCCTTGATGCCGTACTCGGTCTCGCCCTTCTTGATCGACCACAGGCGGGGTCCGAAGCCGAAGAAGTACTCGCTGACCTTCATGCCCGACCACTTGGCGGTCACGAAGTGCCCGAACTCGTGGAGCATGACGATCACGATTACGGCGAAGATCACCGCGAGGAACGGGATGAAGCCAGAGACGACCGACAGCACAACGATGACGGCGACGAAGAAGGCGAGCCGCAACAGGCGCTCTCGGTTGTCGATTTCGACGGGGGGCTTCGGTGCTGCGTCCTCGCGCCGCTTCAGCAATTGCGTCATTGGTGTGGCTACCGCGCTCTCTTCTCGACCGCCCGCCGGGCGAGCTCACGAGCCCGCCGGTCTGCATCGATCACAACGTCGACACTGTTCGGCGTTGTTCCATCGTGGTCCTCCAAAACCTCCCGGATCACGTCGGCAATTGCGGTCCAGGCGATAACACTCTCGAGGAATGCTGCCACTGCTACCTCGTTTGCCGCGTTCAGCCACGCCGGTGCGGTTCCTCCCATTCGTCCGGCCTCGTAGGCCAGCCCGAGGCACGGAAACGTCTCGAGGTCCGGCGCCTCGAAGTCGAGGCGTCGGGCCGCCGACCAATCGAGGGCCCCGAAGGCAACGTCGTTGCGCTCGGGATAGGCCAGGGCGTACCCGATGGGCAGGCGCATGTCGGGGTTCGAGAGCTGGGCGATCGTCGCCCCGTCGGTGAACTCCACCATGGAGTGCACGATCGACTGCGGATGCACGACGACGTCGACGTCGTCGTAGCCGACGCCGAACAGCTCGTGAGCCTCGATCACCTCCAGGCCCTTGTTGAGCAGCGTCGACGAGTCGATGGTGTTCTGGGGTCCCATGTTCCACGTCGGATGAGCGAGGGCCTCGTCGACGGTGACGTCGGCAAGCTCCCCGGAGCTGCGTCCGCGAAAGGGTCCCCCGCTGGCGGTGAGCACGATGCGCCGCACTTCGGCTGCCCGGCCCGCTCGGATGCACTGGTGGATGGCACTGTGCTCGGAGTCGACGGGAACGATCTCGGCGCCCGGTGTGGCGCGCACTTGCTGCACGACCGGTCCGGCCGCGATCAGCGACTGCTTGTTGGCCAGCGCCAGCCGCCGCCCGGATTCCAGGGCCGCCATCGTCACCGGAAGGCCGGCGAACCCCACCACCGCGTTGAGCACGACGTCGGCGTCCCGGGAGATTTCGGCGAGCGCCGCGGGGCCGGCCAGCACCTCGGTGCCCGACGGCACCAGCTCCTCGAGCTTGGGCGCCAGGTCGGCGTCGGCGATCGCCACCACGTCGGGCCGCAACCGCTGGGCCTGGCCCCCCAGAACGTCGATCGACGTGGCCGCGCCGAGGGCGACGACGCGGTAGCGGTCGGGCTCGGCTTCGATGACGTCGACTGCCTGCGTGCCGATCGACCCCGTGGAGCCGACCAGCGCGACAGACGTCATGCGAACTTGAGGAGGCGCAGCAGGTAGTACGCGGCGGGCGCCACGAAGAGGAGGCCGTCGACGCGGTCGAGCACGCCGCCGTGGCCAGGAAGCACGCGGCCCATGTCCTTGACGCCGAGATCGCGCTTGATCATCGACTCGGCAAGGTCGCCGAGCGGCGCTGCGACACAGACGACGAGGGCCAAGGCCAGCGCCCGGCCGAAGGTCCACGGATGAATCTTGAAGATTCCCTGAACGATGATCGTCACGACGAAGGTGACGACGGTGGCGCCGACCAACCCCTCCCAGGTCTTGTTGGGGCTGATGTTGGGCGCGAGCGGCGTGCGACCGGTGCGCCCGCCGACAGCGTAGGCACCGACGTCATAGGCGACGGTGGCGATGACCGGCAGGAGGAACAGCGTGATGCCGTCGTGGGCCAGCGCCCCCTTCGACGTCACACCCGGGATCCGCAGGAGCAGCGCCGCGAAGCTGCCGAGGAAGGCGACGTACATGAACGCCATGACGGTGATGGCGACGTTCATCGCCGGCCGGGCGTGGACCACACCGGCGAGATACCAGAGGAACGTGAAGACGACGAAGAGCCCGAGGACGAGCGGCATGGCGTCCTCGCCCTTCCAATAGACGGCACCGAGCATCGACGCCGTGCCGACGAGGCCGAGCAGCGTGGCGGGGTGGTACCCGCGCGTCCGCAGTGTCTCGTAGAGCTCGAAGGCGGCGACCGTGAGGACGGCGGTGACGAGCACGAGTACGGCGATGGCGCCGATCTTGGCCGCGACAAGCACGGCCAGACCGAGGAGGAGGCCGGCGCCGATGGCAACCGGGAGGTCGCGCTCCTGCGTCTGCTGCACCGGCTCGGCCATCGGCTCGTAGTTGCTCGAGGACACCGACGTCACCTGCTGCGGCGGCGGAGAGGGCGCTTCCTGCACCGGCGGCGGGGCAGGCTCGGGCTCGTCGAAGCTGTAGAGATCCGAGTAGTCGGTCTGGCCCGTATCGAGGGCACCGACGCGTGTCTCGTCGTCGGCGAGGGCGGCGCCGGAGTCGAAGTCGGGCTCCTCCCAGTCGGAGGGCTGGTCCCGCCAGCGGGGCGCGGCGGAGAACGCCGACCACGCCAGCTCTTCGTCGTCGCCGGCGGCCAGAGACTCACCCTCGGGCTCGCCGAGGATCGCCGGCACCTCGCCGGTGCCGGGCTCGGTCCAGTGCGGAAGCTCGACGCCGCGCGCCGGCGTGACGAGGGTGGGTGAGTCAGACGGGGCACGAGGGGCGGGCGGGGTGGGGGGCGGCGCCGGCTCGGGCTCCACGCCCCAGTCGTCCTCAGCAGGCCAGGCCTCCGGCTCGGCGTCCCACGCCTCCGACTCGGCAGCCCAAGCCTCGGGCTCGTCGGACGGCGTCGTCGTGAGACCCTCGAGGTAGTCGTCGTCGTCGAGCTCCTCGGGCGTGGGCGCCGAGCTCACGATCGCCGGCTTGGCCACGGCCGACGGGTCGCTGCCTGCCATCGGGAATCGCAACGGCGGGCGGGGCCCCTCCGGCGCGGGCGGCACGTCGCCGAAGCGAGGCGCGTCGTCGGGGCGCCGGCCGGCGGCCTGGCCCGCCTCGATGGCGGCCGCGGCCTCGTCGGCGCCGATGATGCGCACGCTCTCACTGGACGGGCGCGGGCCCCGGCGCTCCCGGGGCTCTTCGTTCTGATCGCTGCGGTCGGACACGAATGCCTCCCGGTTCAGACCTCGAGGAGCTCGTGCTCCTTGTGCTGCACCATGCGGTCGATCTCTTCCACGTATTCGTGGGTGAGTTTTTCGAGCTCCTTCTCGGCCCGCTCGAGGTCGTCCGACGAGACGTGGCCGTCCTTCTCCAAGGATTCGAGCTCATGGCGGGCGGCGCGGCGGAGGTTGCGTACGGCGACGCGACCCTCCTCGGCCTTGTGCTTGACGACCTTTACGAGCTCCTTGCGGCGTTCCTCGGTGAGCTGGGGGAACGTCAGCCGGATCACCTGGCCGTCGTTCGAGGGGTTGATCCCGAGGTCGGAGTTCTGTAAAGCCTTCTCGATGGCTTTGATTGAGTTCTTGTCGTAGGGCTGGATCACCAGCAGCCGCGCTTCGGGCACGTTGAAACCCGCCAGCTGCTGGAGCGGCACCTCGGTGCCGTAGTAGTCGACCCTGAGCTTCTCGACGAGTGCCGGCGTCGCCCTACCCGTGCGCACGCTCGAGAACTCTGACTGCGTGTGGCCGACGGCCTTGGCCATCTTGTCCGCGCAGTCGACGAGCGTCTCGTCAATCATGGCCGCCGCCAGTCACCGAACAAGAGTACCGATCGACTCACCCTCGAGGGCGCGACGTATGTTGCCGGGCGCCATCACGTCGAAGACGACGATCGGCAGCTTGTTGTCCATGCAGAAGGTGATGGCGGTGGAGTCCATCACCTTCAGGCCCCGGTTGAGGACCTCGATGTACTCGACCTCGTCGAACTTGGTGGCGTCCGGGTTGATCAACGGGTCGTCGGTATACACGCCATCGACCCCCGAGTGCGTGCCTTTGAGGATCGCCTCGGCGCCGATTTCCGCGGCTCGCAGGGCCGCGGTGGTGTCGGTGGTGAAGTACGGGTTGCCAGTGCCGCCGGCGAAGATCACGATGCGGCCCTTCTCGAGGTGCCGCGTCGCCCGCCGCTTGATGTAGGGCTCGGCCACCTGTGCCATCTGGATGGCGCTCATGACGCGCGTCGCCTGGCCGACCTTTTCGAGGGCGTCCTGTAGGGCGAGGGCGTTGATGACCGTCGCCAGCATCCCCATGTAGTCGGCGTTGGCGCGGTCCATGCCCTCGCCGGCGCCCGTTTGACCGCGCCAGATGTTGCCGCCGCCGACGACCACGGCGATCTCGGTGGAGAGCTGCTGTTGGGCCTCGGCGACTTCCGCCGCCATGCGGGCGACGACTGCGCCGTCGATGCCGTAGCCGATCGAGGCGTCAGCGAACGCCTCGCCGGACAGCTTGAGCACGACCCGCTGCCAGCGGCCGCCACCCTCGCCGTTCGGCGAAACGTCGCTCACGTGCAGCTAGCGCCCGACCTCGACCTGGGCGAAGCGCGTGACCTTGGCATCGCCCAGCAACTGCTTGATCGTCATCTTCGGATCGCGCACGAACTTCTGCTCCATCAGCACGCGCTCGGCGAAGAACCGGCCGGCCAGCTTGCCCTCGACGATCTTGGGGATCGCCTGCTCGGGCTTGCCCTCGTTGCGCGTCTCGGCCTCCAGGATCTGACGTTCCTTCTCGACCTCCTCGGCCGGGACCTCGTCGCGGGTGAGGTACTCGGGCCGGGAGAACGCGATGTGCAGCGCGATCTCGTGGGCCAGCGCTTGGTCGCCACCCTGCAGCTCGACGAGCACACCGTTGACGCCGCGCTCGTTCTGGATGTGGAGGTAGGCGTCGAGGACGGCGCCCGACGGCGCCTCGAACCGCACCACGCGTCCGACGCTGATGTTCT
>JAFASB010000226.1 GCA_019244985.1 Acidimicrobiia bacterium
GCGAACGGTGATGTGGCCGGGCTGCAGGCCGGTCATGCCGAACTGCCGCACGATGCGCGAGCTGAGCTTGGTGCCGATCGCGCGGTGCGTGTTGCGGATCGTGTATTGGAGCTGCATTTTCTCGCCGCGCTCGAAGAGTGGGGCGGCGTCGGCGATCATCTGCGCGTCGAGCGTCTCCGGCACCTCGTTGCGCCCCTCCTGCGTGCAGTAGCGGGCGTACGGGCCGGGGTCGGCCTGGGCGAGCAGCGGGTTGAGGTCGAGGTCGTCGAGCAGGTCGGAGCCGCGGCTGATCTGCTCGAGCAGGTCGGTGCGGCCGATCACGTCGGTGAGGCGGCGGACGCCGAGCGAGGCGAGGATGTTGCGGACCTCCTCGGCGATGAAGCTGAAGAGGTTGATGACCTTCTCGGGCGTGCCCTCGAACTTGGCGCGCAGTCTCTCGTCCTGGGTGCAGACGCCGACCGGGCAGGTGTTGCTGTGGCACTGGCGGACCATGATGCAGCCCATGGCGACGAGGCTGGCGGTGCCGATGCCGAACTCCTCGGCGCCGAGCATGGCGGCGATGACGACGTCGCGCCCGGTCTTGATGCCGCCGTCGGTGCGCAGCCTCACCCGATGGCGGAGGCGGTTGAGCATCAGCACCTGGTGTGCCTCGGACAGGCCCATCTCCCAGGGAAGCCCCGCGTATTTGACCGAGGTCTGCGGCGAGGCGCCGGTGCCGCCGGAGTGACCGGAGATCAGGATGGCGTCGGCTTTCGCCTTGGCGACGCCGGCGGCGATGGTGCCGATGCCGCTGCGGGCGACCAGCTTCACGCAGACCTGGGCGTCCGGGTTGATCTGCTTGAGGTCGTAGATGAGCTGGGCGAGGTCCTCGATCGAGTAGATGTCGTGGTGCGGCGGCGGGCTGATCAGCATCACGCCGGGGGTGGAGTGGCGCAGGCGGGCGATCAGGCCGGTGACCTTGAAGCCGGGGAGCTGGCCGCCCTCGCCGGGCTTGGCGCCCTGGGCGATCTTTATCTCGATCTCGCGGCAATTGTTGAGGTATTCGGCTGTCACGCCGAAGCGGCCGGAGGCGATCTGCTTGATGGCGGAGCTGGCATTGTCGCCGTTCGGGCGCGGCTTGGCGCGCGCCGGGTCCTCGCCGCCCTCGCCGCTGTCGGAACGGGCGCCGATGCGGTTCATGGCGATGGAGAGCGTCTCGTGCGCTTCGGGGCTCAGGGCGCCCAAGGAGATACCGGGGGCGAGCAAGCGCTTGCGGATTTCGGTGATGCTCTCGACCTCGTCCACGGAGATCGCGGTGGCGCCCTGGGTGCGGAAGTCGAGCAGGTCGCGGAGTGCCACCGGCTTCTGGCGGCGGACGGCGTCGGTGTAGCGCTTGAAGGTTTCGAAGCTGTCGTTGGCGACGGCGCTCTGCAGCGTGTGGATCAGCTTGCCTTCGAAGGCGTGGACCTCGCCGCGCTGGCGGAACTTGTAGACGCCGCCGACCGGGAGCGTGGTGGTGTCGGTGGTCCAGGCGGCGGTGTGCAGGGCCAGCACCTTGCGGGCGATGCCGGAGAGGCCGATGCCGCTGATGCGCGACTGCATGCCGGGGAAGAACTCGCCGACGAGGGCGCGGGAGAGGCCGATCGCCTCGAAGTTGTAGCCGCCGCGATAGGAGGAGATGACGGAGATGCCGATCTTGGACATCACCTTCAGCAGGCCCTTGTCGACCGCCTTCTTGTAGTGCTGGACGGCCTGCTTCAGCGAGAGATTGCCGAACAGGCCTCGGCGCTGGCGGTCGGCGATGCTTTCCTGGGCGAGGTAGGCGTTGACCGTGGTGGCGCCGACGCCGATCAGCACGGCGAAATAGTGCACGTCGAGGCACTCAGCGCAGCGGACGTTGAGGCTGGTGAAGGTGCGCAGCGACTGGCGCACGAGGTGGGTGTGGACGGCGGCGGTGGCGAGGATCATGGGGATGGGCGCGCGCTCCGGCCCTTGATTCTCGTCCGAGAGGATGACGTGGGCGCAGCCGGCGCGGACGCCTTCCTCGGCCTCGCGGCGGATGCGCTCGATGCCCTGGCGCAGGCCGGCCTCGCCGTCGCTGACCGGGAAGCTGCAGTCGACGCGGCAGGCGGCGTCACCCATGGTCGCCGCCATGGCGGCGAACTCGGCGGTGGAGAGCACCGGGCTGTCGAGCTGGAGCAGGTCGCATTGCGAGCTGTCCTCGTCGAGCACGTTGCCGAGGTTGCCGAGACGCGTCGTGAGCGTCATGACCCGCGTCTCGCGCAGGCTGTCGATCGGCGGGTTGGTGACTTGGGCGAAGGCCTGGCGGAAGTAGTGGTGCAGGCCGCGGTAGCGGTCCGACAGCACGGCGACGGGGGTGTCGTCGCCCATGGAGCCGACCGCCTCCTGGCTGTCTTCCACCATCGGGTGCAGGATCATCTCGAGGTCCTCGAGCGTGGTCCCGACCGCGAGTTGGCGGCGGCGCAGCTCGTCGGTTTGGAACAGGACGGGCTCGGGGGCGTCGGTCTTGACGATCTTGTCGATGCGGGTGATGCCCTGGGTCCATTCGGAGAAGGGCTGGCGGCCGGCGAGCAGGTCTTTCAGCGCCTCGTCGCCGTAGAAGCGCGGGGCGTCGAGGTCGACGGCGACGGTCTGGCCGGGGCCGACGCGGCCTTTTTCCATGATCTCGCTTTCGGCGAACTTGACCATGCCCGCCTCGGAGCCGACGACAAGGAGTTCGTTGGCGGTGATCGTGTAGCGGAGCGGGCGCAGGCCGTTGCGGTCGAGTCCGGCGATCAGCCAGCGCCCGTCGGTGCCGGCGATGGCGGCCGGGCCGTCCCAGGGCTCCATGACGGCGTTGCAGTAGAGGAACATGTGCTGGTGCGCCGGCTTCATGGTGGCGTCGTTGCCGACGCTGGCCGGGATCATCAGCGCCTTGGCCATGGGCGCGTCGCGGCCGGCGCGGACCAGCAGCTCGAAGACCTGGTCGAGGGTGGCGGTATCGGAGCTGCCGGCCTGGATGACCGGCTTGACGTCGTCGATGTATTGGTCGAGCTCGCCGGCGGCGAGGCGGGTTTCGTGGCTCTTCATCCAGTTCACGTTGCCCGACAGCGTGTTGATCTCGCCGTTATGGGCGAGCATGCGGAAGGGCTGGGCGAGGCGCCAGGTGGGGAAGGTGTTGGTCGAGTAGCGCTGGTGGTAGATGGCGAAGCGGCTGACGAAGCGGTCGTCGAGCAGGTCCGGGTAGAACTCGGTGAGGCTTTCGGCCAGGAACATGCCTTTGTAGATGATGCTGCGGCAGGAGAGCGAGCACAAATAGAGCTCGGAGGCCTGCGCGGCGATGGCCTGCTTTTCGATGCGGCGGCGGATGACGTAGAGGTCGCGCTCGAAGCGGGCCGGGTCGATGTCGCCGCCCGAGACCATGATCTGCTCGATCTCGGGGCGGGTCGCGTTGGCCTTCTCGCCGATACAGGCGACGTTGATCGGCACCTGGCGCCAACCGTAGATGCGGTAGCCGAAATTGAGGATCTCGGTTTCGATGATCTGGCGGCAACGTTCCTGGGCGCCGAGGTCGGTCTTGGGCAGGAAGACCATGCCGACGGCGATCCAGTCACGCGGGTCGAGCGTGTGGCCGGAGCGGCGGATGGCGTCGGCGAAGAAGTCGTAGGGGATCTCGATATGCATGCCGGCGCCGTCGCCGGTCTTGCCGTCGGCGTCGACGGCGCCGCGGTGCCA
>JAFASB010000317.1 GCA_019244985.1 Acidimicrobiia bacterium
GTCGGTGCTGTCGCCACGCTCGCAGCCTTAATCGGCGCCGCAGCCGCAGCCGGGGGCCCGGCGTCGGCCGCGACACCGGGCGTCGGCACCACCCAGGCCAACACGACGGCCGTCAGCATCAAGCTGGGGAGCAACGGCTCCCTGCTCGGCGTGCAGCTGGCCAGTGACAACGGTTCTGCCAACATCGATCCCAAGCAGGGTGGCTCGGCAGCCGGGAGCGCGCTCGCTCCGCTGACCTCGACCTCGTCGGTTTCGGCACTCAACCTGTCGCTCCCGAAGGTCAGCGTCTCCTCGACTGGCGCGGCGGACAACAAGAACGTTCCGTCGATCGACCTCACCACGCCGCTCACGTCCGGCACGATCAACCCGCTGTCTCTGTCGTCGGTCGTCGACGCGACGCAGGGCGCGACCTCGGGCCTGAACAGCGCGTTGAACAACGTCGGCGTCGTCGGTGGCCTCCTCTCGGTGCCGAGCGCGACCTCGAGCCTCGGTGCCACGGCGAAGTCCGCTGACGCCGACGGCCTGCGGGGCCTGAGCATCCCGAGCATCCAGGTCCTCAACCTGGGTGCCGTGCTGCAGGGCCTCGGTGTGAACCCGGCAAACCTGCAGCTGGGTCAGGTCCAGCACGTCCTCAACACGCTCAATGTCACCGTGCCCAACGGTTCGGGTGCCAATCTCACCAACCTCGACGGCGACCAGCTGGCCGCCTTGGTGAACAGCCTCCAGAGCGTGCTCGGCACCGGCCTGCCCACCGGCCTCAGCGGCGTGCCCGCCGTTCTGCCGCTGAGCGACCCGACCTTGACCGCACTGCTCGGCTCGATCACGTCTCTGATCCCCGGCGGGATCCCGGCGTCGGACACGACGGTCGGTCAGCTGGTGACGACGCTGCAGGGCGAGCTCGGCGGCGTCCTCAACGGAGCGCTTGCCGGTATCGCCAACGCCCCCCTGCTCCAGGTCAACAACCTCGTGGTCGGCGTGACCACGAAGGCGACTGACAGCGTTGCCAACTCGGTGGCCGACGTGACCGCGTCGCTCGGCTCGATCAAGGTCGGCAACGTGAGCATCCCGGGTGTCGACCTGGCGTCGCTGGTCACCAACGCTCAGAACACGATCACGACAGTCCTCTCGGACGCGGGGCTGCCCACCGGGCTGCTCACGGTCAAGGCCCTCGACTCCACGAAGAGCGTCGCCAGCCAGAACGGCTACGTGAACGCCCTCGCCAACCTGACCGGCCTGCATGTCGCCATCGCCCCGCTGAGCTCCCTGACGGGCGGCGCCAGCACGGCGGCGGCCGCTACTGACTCGATGAGCCAGCTGTTCACGCTGGCCAACGCCGGCAACGTCCCGGCGCTGTCCTCGGCCATGGCAACGCTGAACGGCCTGCTCGCCAGCACGGGTGCGGCACTCACCCAGGGCGCCACGGTCGACGTGCTCCAGGTCGGCGCCGCCTCGACGTTCACCCCGTCGGCGAGCACGCCGTCCAACCCTGCGACCGCAACGCCGCAGAGCGGCACGCTCGCTACCACGGGCGGTCCCACCCAGCTCCTCGGCATCGTCGGCCTGCTCCTGCTGGCCACCGTTGCCGGGCTCCGTTGGCTTCGTCGGCCCGTCACGACGAACTGATCCGCCGCACAACGGCGGGCGCCGAAGCCTGCGAGCGCGAAGGAGGCCCCACCGGGGCCTCCTTCCGCGTTACGGTGCCCCGCCATGCGCGGCCTGGTCATCGGAGTGATTCTGACGATGGCGGCCGCATGCGGCGGTAGCGGTTCGAACGCAACCAGGACCTCGGCCACGACGGCCCGGGTCGGCCCTTCGACCTCGACTGTGTCGTCAAGTGGTGGCTCGACGTCGCCCGTCTCGATCGCGCCGACGCAACCCACCGCCCACCTCGTCGCCGTGCGCGCCGCCCGTCAGGGGGCCACCGATCGGGTCGTGTTCGAATTCACCGAGCGGGTCCCGGGCTACAACGTGGCGTATTCATCCGAGCCGCTCGTCGACACGTCGGGCAGACGCGTGACGGTCACGGAACCGGCCGTGCTCGTCGTCCGCATGGAGTCGGCGAGCGGATTCAATCTCGACACCGGCAAGCCGACCTACACGGGCGCCAAGCAAGTGCAGCCCGCGGACACACAGGCCGTCGAGCAGGTCGCCCAGGTCGACGACTTCGAGGGCGTCCTCCGATGGGCGATCGGCATGCACAGCCAGACCGCCTTCCGCGTGAGCACGTTGGCGTCGCCGCCGCGCCTGGTGATCGACGTCGGCGCTTAGGCGGTGGCGGACTCGTCGTACAGATCGAGGTAGCGCTCGGCGAGGAGGTCCATCGAGAACTCCGCAGCGCGCCCCTCGCCCGAAGCGACCAGCGACTCGGCGAGCGTCGGTCGCTCGAGCACGTCGAGGAGGGCGCGCGCAAGAGCGCAGCTGTCACCGGGCGGGACCAGCAGGGCGTCCTGCCCGGCGCGCGCCACGTTCCGGTACCCGGGCAGGTCGCTCGCGACGATGGGTGTCTGGGCGGCCATTGCCTCGAGGAGCACGACACCGAACGACTCGCCGTGCAGAGACGGTGCACAGAACACGTCGGCGCCGCGGAGTCGGCGGGCGACCTGCTCGTCGTCGAGGCGCCCGAGCCACTCCACACGCGGATCGTCGCCGGCGCGCTCCATGAGCGCCTCGGTCTCCGGGCCGTCGCCGCCCACCCAGACGGAGATGTCCGACGGCAGGTGCGGCAGCGCATCGAGCAGCACCGCCAGTCCCTTGCGTGGCTCGTGGCGCCCGACGAAGAAGATCGTCGGCGCGGTGGTCGGCCAAGGGGTGGCCTTGGAGAACCGCTCGATCTCGATGCCGTTGTGCAACAGCTGGTATTGGCCCCCGAGGGCGCGCATCGCCATCTCCCTGGCGTCCTCG
>JAFASB010000331.1 GCA_019244985.1 Acidimicrobiia bacterium
CGTCGGAGCTGCCGCCGTCGCGGCCGGAGGTATCCGTTCGAACGGTGGTCACCGTGTCGCCGCCGCCGTCGGTGCGACCGGGCACCGTTGGCGCCGCGCTGTGCTCGTCCCCGGAGCCGTGGTCGTCGGGCCCGGCGACCGGTGGCGCGGGCAGCGCGGTGGTCGGCGGCGCTGCCGGCCTGAGCGGGGCCGGCGGTGGCGGAGGGGCGACGGCGTTGTCGGCATCGACCAACAGGAAGTTGGCCTGGGCGTCGACGTTGATGCGGTCGTCGGCCGAGAGTCGCGCCAGCCGGTCGCGCAGCTCCTGCGCACGTTCCCGGATCACGGTGAGGTTGCGGGGCCGGGCGTCCAGTGCGTCCCGCAACCGGGCGATGGCGGCGCGGGTGTCGGCCAGTTCCGGGGACTCGACCGGCAGCCCCACGGCCCGCACTGCCACTCGCACCGGTTCGGGCATGACCGACCCGGACGAGGCCGCCGCCGCGGACGCGCCCCCGAGAACGACGAAGCCGGCGAGCGCCGCCGTCAACGGCCGAGGGAGCCGCCACCACGCCACTCGGCTCTCGCGCTGCCTCACGGCGCGGTGGAACCGCGCCAGCTCGGCCCGACTGGGCTGGGTGGGGCGCGCCGGGCCGAGGGCGGCCGCGAGCACGTCGAGGAGCTCGTCGTCGCGCATCACGCTCCCGCGGCCTCTACCTCGGACAGCAGGTGACGCAGCCGCGCCAGAGCGCGTGACTGGGCCATGCGCACGGCCCCCGGCCGCCGGCCCAAGGCGGCGGCGGTGTCTTCGGCCGACAGCCCGCCCACCACCCGCAGCTCGAGCAGCTCGCGGTCGCCGTCCGAGAGGCGTGCGAACGCGACCCGCACGGCAGCCGCCTCCTCGGCCGACACCAGCCCTTCCACGGGATCGACGTGGCTCACGTCTTCGGGCGGCAGCCCGTACCCGCGCCGTCCGGCGGCCCGCTGGGCGTCGAGGACGACGTGGCGGCAGATGCCGAACAGCCAGCCCTCGAACCCGCCGCTGCCGGGAACAGCCCGGTAACGCCCGATGCCCGCCACGGCCCGCACCATGGTCTCGCTCACGGCGTCCTTGGCTCCGTCGGCGTCGAGGCGGCGCGTGGCGTACGCGAGCAGTCGCGGGTAGGCGTGCCGGTACAGCGTCTCCCAGGCGTTGCGGTCGCGAGCTTGAGCCCGCTCCACGAGATCGCCGGTGTCCTCGAACGGCAGTTCACTCTCGTTGATCGTCCGAGTGTCGGCAGTGTCACAGCCGAAGGTAAATGGGTCGATCGTCGTAGGACCCCTTCATTCTCGGGGTGGATAACGGCCTGTCAGCCCGTTATCCAGCGCAAGAAGGGTGGGGGATCAGCTGATGACTTGGGCGATGGCGTGGATCGCCAGACCGGCGAGGCCGCCGACGACGGTGCCGTTGATGCGGATCCACTGCAGGTCGCGGCCGAGAAGGAGCTCGAGCTTCTGGGCGGTCTCCGACGCGTCCCACCGCTCGACGGTGCCGCTGATGAGCTCGGCCAGCTCGTCGTGGAAGTGCTCGGCGAAGAAGCTGACACCGTCCTCGATCATCTGCTCGCCCTTGGCCCGCAGGCCGTCGTCCTCGCAGAGCCGCCGCCCGAGGGCCTGTACGCCGTCCGCGATGCGCTTGCGCAGCTCGGACTCGGGCTCCGCGGCCTGCTCGCGGAGCATCTCCTTCACTTCGCCCCACAGGGAGGCCGACCACTCGCGCAGCTGCGGGTGCTCGAGCACCTCTTGCTTGAGCTCGTCGACGCGCTGCTGCATCTCGTCGGAGTGCTCGAGGCGGTCGACGAGGGAGGCGACCCAGCCGTCGAACTGCTTGCGCACGGCGTGGTTGGGATCGCGGTTGACGTCCTGCAGCAGCCGGCAGACGCCGTCGAACAAGCGGTCGAAGATTCGATCGTCGACCGCGTCCGGCAGCCACCACGGCGCCTCTTGGGCGAAGCGGACGCGCAGCGTCTCGCGGCTGTCCTGCAGGAAGCGCTCGAGGCCCTTGAGGATGGCGTCGAACAACTCGTGGTGACGGTTCTCGGCCGTCATCATCGACAGCCCTCGGCTGGCGATCAGCGCGAGCGGGAGCCGAGCGACGGCCGCCGACAGCTCCTCGTCGATAAGCCGGTGCACGTCCTCGTCGTTGACGAGGTCGGCCAGCCCGACCGCGAGGTCGGCCGCGTGCCCCGAGAGCTGGGCTGCGTTGAGGGGGTCCGACAGCCACTCCGCGGTCCGCTCGATGACCCGTGCGTTGCGCACCCGATCGGTGATGACGCCGGCGCTAAGGAAGTTCTCCTGCACGAACTCGCCGAGGGTGCGTCCGAACTCGTCCTTGCGCTCGACGATGACAGCCGTGTGGGGGATAGGGAGCCCGAGCGGATGCCGGAACAACGCGGTGACCGCGAACCAGTCGGCCAGGCCGCCAACCATCGACGCCTCGGCCATGGCCTGGAGGTAGCCCCACACGCCACTGGCGTCGGTGAGCACCGTGATGAGCACGAACATGACCGTCGTGACCACCAGGAACCCGGTGGCCCGCCGCTTCATCGTCCGCAGCTGGCGCTGGCGTTCCTCCTGGCGCTGGACGGGCGGGGTCGACGAGCCGGCGCCGGGGACGCTGGTGGTCCCGGACGTCGCCGGCGCAGCGATGTCGGAGGAAGCTTCGGCGGTGTGGACGTCGACAGCCATGGCAGACGGGTCGGGCGACCCTGACCTGCTCATACCCGGCTCCGTCGGCGATTGAACACGACCACACGGACCGTTCGGCCTGTACGGGAGCGCGAAGCTCGCGACGTGGGCAGCGTCGTCCTCGTTGTCGTTGTGGTCCTCGTCGTGTGGGCTGTCGTGTCGTTCGTCCGCAGCCGTCGGCACGGTCTCGAGGCCAAGCGCGGTCTCAGCATCGGCGCCGATCTCGGCATGCTGGCCGACACACCGACTGTCGCTGTGCGCGCAGTGACGGAGATGGCCCCCCAGCGCGTCCGCTTGGTCCTCGCGCCGGAGTCGGGTCCTGAGCTCGACTTCGTCGTCTCCCTGAGTGAGGACGACTTCGGCTTCGAGCTGCTACGCACATGGCAGCGCACCGGTAGCACTCTCGCCATCGTGATGCCACCGGGCTCCCACGTCGTGCGCCTGCGGTCGGTCGACGACCTCCAGCCCCTCACGCTGCGACGGATCGACGAATGAACAGGGAGCTGACCGAAGCGGCCTAACCGTGCAGCGAGCGCTCAGGCTCGGCTCTTGGCGCCGCCGGGAGTGAACGTCACCGGCAAATGCTTGATGCCGTTGATGAACCCCGAGAGCAAGCGTGACGGCTCGCCCGACACCTCGATGTCGGGGATGCGGCGGAACAGCTCACGGAACATGACGGTGATCTCCCGGCGCGCCAGGTGGGCGCCCAGGCAGAAGTGGGGGCCGGGACCGCCAAAGCCGACGTGGGGGTTCGGGTTGCGGAGCACGTCGAAGCGGAAGGGGTCGTCGAAGACATCCTCGTCGCGGTTCGCCGACCAGTAATAGAGGATGA
>JAFASB010000338.1 GCA_019244985.1 Acidimicrobiia bacterium
CGAGCTGGCCCGCCGGCTCACCGACGCCACCCGCGAGGTCGACGTCGTCACCCGCTTCGGGGGCGAGGAGTTCGCCTTGATCCTTCCGAAGACCCCGGTGCACGGCACGATGCGCTTGGCCGGAAAGGTGCGCGAGGTCGTCGCCAAGGAACCGTTCATCGCCGGCACTGCGTCGATCGCGGTGACAGTGTCGGTCGGTGCCGCTTCCTATCCCGACCACGGCCTGTCGGGCCCCGACCTGCTCGCCGCCGCTGACGCCGCGCTCTACAAGGCCAAGGAGAACGGCCGCAACCGCGTCGAGGAAGCCGAGCCGGGGGGCCGCCAGGCACCGCGTGGCGCCGGCGCAACGCGTTGAGCCTGGCGCCGCTCGAAGAGGTCCAGGCCGCGGTGTTGCGCGAGTGCATCCCGCTCACGCCACGCGCCGTCGACCTCCAGGACGCGTTGGGCTGCGTGACGTCAATGCCGGTCGAGGCCGAGGAGCGGGTGCCGCCGTTCGATAACACGGCGATGGACGGCTTTGCGGTGCGCGCCGCCGACACCGTCGATCCACCGGTTGAACTCACCGTCGTGGCGACTCTCGCCGCGGGTGCCGACCCGAGCAATGTGCACGTCGGGACTGGCGAGGCGGTGCGCATCATGACCGGCGCCCCGATGCCGTCAGGCGCCGACGCGGTGGTGATGGTCGAGCGCACACACGCCGCGGGCGACGTGGTCGTGATCGAGCACCACGCGGCGGTCGGCGACCATGTGCGCGGAGCGGGCGACGACCTGAAGCCTGGTGACGTCGTCGTCGACGCGGGCACCGTGCTGACCCCAGCCCACGTCGGCGTGCTTGCCAGCCTGGGCTACCGCCGGGTGCCCGTGTTCCCGCGGCCCCGTGTCGGGGTGCTGTCGACGGGCGACGAGCTCGTCGATGGGCCGCAGCCTCTGCGGCCGGGCCAGATCCGCGACTCGAACCGAGCGGCGCTGCTTGCTCTCGTACGGCAGTCGGGCTTCACGCCGGTCGACCTCGGACTCGCGCCCGACGACGAGACGGCGATCGCGAACGCGGTCGAGAGCGGTCTCGACACCTGCGACGCGCTGGTCACGAGTGGCGGTGTCAGCGTCGGCGACTTCGACTACGTCAAAGCCGTCCTCGACAAGCTGGGATCGATGCGGTGGTGGCAGGTCGCCATCAAGCCGGCCAAGCCCCTCGCGTTCGGCACGGTGAAGGGGAAGCCCGTGTTCGGCCTGCCGGGCAACCCGGTCTCGTCGATGGTGTCGTTCGAGTTGTTTGCCCGCCCGGCGCTGCGCCAGATGGCCGGCCACCGGCGCGTGTTCCGCAGGGTGGCGCGCGCCATCGCGGCCGAGCCGATCCGCCGCCTGCCCGACGGCAAGCTCCATCTCGTGCGGGTCGTGGCGTCGCCCGGCGAGGAGGGGCACTGGCGGGTGCGGGCGGTGGAAGGCCAGGGATCCCACCAGCTGGCCGCCGCCGCGGGCGCCAACGCCTTGGCGCTCGTCCCGGATGGGGAGGGCGTGGTCGCGGGCGAATCCGTCGACGTCCTCGTGCTCTCTGGCGACGACCCCAGCTGACCGACCCCGTTCGCCTCTAGACTTCACGTTCAATGTCCGACCGGCGCCTCACCCATCTCGACCCGCTCGGCCGAGCCCGCATGGTCGACGTGACGCCCAAGGAGGCCACTCACCGGCGGGCGATGGCCCGCTGCAAGGTGATGATGAAGCCCGAGACGACGGCGCTGATCGCCTCCAACAGCATCTCCAAGGGCGACGTGCTCTCGGTGGCCCGGGTCGCGGGCATCCAGGCGGCCAAGCAGACGCCGAACCTCATCCCCCTGTGCCACCCGTTGCTCGTGGGGTCGGTGTTCGTGAACTTCACGATCGGCGACGACTGCGTGGAGGTCGAGGCCCAGGTTGAGACCGTCGACCGCACTGGCGTCGAGATGGAGGCCATGACCGCCTGCGCCGTGGCCGCCCTGACCGTGTACGACATGTGCAAGTCGGTCGACCGTTCCATGCTGATCGGCGAGCTCACGCTGTGGGAGAAGACCGGGGGGCGTTCGGGCACGTATCGGCGCAAGGCCACCGCGACCGACCCCGCCGAGGACCTGCAGATCTAGCCCCTTGCCCCCAAATGCTAACTTGAGTTAGCATTTGGGCTTGACTTCGTCGCCCATGGCCGTAGTAGGAATGGGGGAGGCAGTCGGCGAATACCCCTGGACTGCGACGGCGGAACACCCCATCCACCTGTGGTCGCTTGACGTCGCGTACGGTCCCCGAGTCGCAAAGGTAGGTCGAGGAGCTTGACCGTGTTGTTGCTGATCCTCGCCGTTGTGTGGGCAGTCGTTTTGGTTCCACCCTGGCTCAGGAGTCGTGCCGATGCACGGCCAGCGGACTCGATCAGCGCCTTTCGTCACCGCCTCACCGTTCTCGAGCGCACGGGGCCCATCGGCACCCGGCGTGTGCCGATGCTCTCCCATCGGCCGGAGACGAAGGGCTACGTGCCGATCACCCGCAACGCCGGCCCCCGCAACACCCAGCTCACGGCGATGAGCGCCCGGGCCCGCACGCAACGCCGCCGGCGCGACATCTTCGTGGGCATGCTGGCGGCCATGGTGACGTCGCTGGTGCTCGGGTTCGTCCCGTCGCTGCGCATCCTGTGGGTCGTGCACCTGCTCGTCGACGCCATGTTCGTGACCTACGTGGCCCTGCTCGTCCAGATGCGCAACAAGGCGGCGGAGCGCGACATGAAGGTTCGCTTCCTGCCCTCCCGGCTGCCGACGCGCGCCCCCGAGCCGGCTCTGTTGCTGCGCCGCTCCGCCCGCTGAGTCAGCGCTAGTTCCCGGTGGCGCTCGCCCGCCGCGACGAGCTGGCGTCGCTCGCGGCGCCGGTACGCGAGCGGCTCGACGCCGCCAACAAGGCACGGGAAACGGGCCTGGCTGTGGCCCGGCGCACGATCCAGTTCTGCACCCAGTCCATCCGCGCCACGCACCGCCTCGACTGGGACCAGGCCGCAGCACTGGCCGACGACGCGGCGTCGACGTTGCGTGAGGCGCAGGAGGCGCTGCGCCCGTTCCCGCAGCTGGCGGCGTCGGGACCGCTGCACGACGCAGCCAAGGAGTACGCCGAGGCGCGCCTCACGCTGGCGCTGGCGGACGAGCGTCCACTGCCGTCGGCCGAGGAGCTGGGTATCGCCGACGCGTCCTGGCTCAACGGCCTGGCCGAGGCAGCGAGCGAGCTGCGCCGGCACCTGCTCGACCGGTTGCGGGCGGGCGAGATGGACCAGAGCGAGCGGCTGCTCACCGCCATGGACGACGTGTACGCGCTGTTGGTCACCGTCGACTACCCCGACGCCCTGACGGGCGGCCTTCGGCGCACGACCGATGCCCTGCGGCCGGTGCTCGAGCGCACGCGTGGCGACCTGACGACCACGATCCTCCAACAGCGCCTGCAGCACGCGATCGAGAACGGGCTTCGGGACTAGCGGTCAGGCCGCCGGTCCGGCGACGTCGCCATCCCGGCGGTAGCGCAGGTCGCGCAGCCGGCCGATGACGTCGTCGTGCCAGCGGCGCGCCACCAGGTAGCGCTTGGCCGCATCACGCTCCGCGTACTCAACAGCCTTGTACTGCGCCCGTTCGGGACCCTTGAGGGGCCGGGCGTTGCCGATCAGCACCAGCTTTGTCAGCTCGTCGTGTGCCTCTCTGGCGTCGGCGAGCGCCACACCCATCTGCGTTGTCGCCCGGTCGAGCAGGGCGCGCAGCCGGGCCCGTTCTCGGTCATCAGTGGTGCGCACGACTCGTGATCCTGATGAGCGAGCTTCAAGGGGGCCCTGAGGCGAGCATGGAGATTGCTGAGAACGCATCGATGCTTCTGGTCCGTGGAATAGTTCGCGAGCAATGAGCAGCAGGGCGCGAGCGCTTCAGCGCACCGACGAGCAGCGCCACCTCGTCCGCGAGGCGCTCACGATGGCGCTGTACGTGTCGATCACGCTGCTCGCCGCCGAGACGGCGACCAACTCGCCGAGCGATCCGCGGGCCGAGGAGATCATCTGGGCCACGACGGTCGGTCTGGCGCTCGCCCACTGGTGCGCGTTCATCCTGGCGTCTCGGCTGGTCGGGCCGATCCACGACGCCGTCCCGCTCGGCCGTCAGCTGATGGCCGAGCTGGTCGGTGCCGCTGCGATTGGAGTGGTGGCGACCATCGTCGTCGTGGCGCTCCCGCGCGACGTCCAGTGGGAGGTGGCCCGCTACACGATCGCAGCATGCGTAGGCCTCGTTGCCTACGGCCAGTTGCGCTTGCTGGGCGCGTCCCGCCCTCGTGCCCTCCGCCTGGCCATCGTCGCCCTGGCCCTCGCCGAGGGTGTGGCCACGGTGAAGCGCATCTTGGGGCACTAGCTCAAGGCCGGCCGGGCTGAAGCCGCTCCAGCAGATCGGCCGGATCACACAGCTCTACGGTGGAGGCCGGTGGACGCGATTCCGGCGCTGGAAGCTCGCGACGTCCTCTTCGAGGCGGCCGTGGACGTCGCCGTGGTGGGGCTGGGCGTTGCCGGGGCGTCTGCGGTGGTGGCTGCGCGGCAGGCGGATGCGGAGGTGTTCGCCGCCGAACGGAGCGCCGGGCCAGGGGGGACGTCCGCCAACTCTGGCGGTCTCATCTACCTGGGTGGTGGCACGGCACTGCAGCAGGCCTGCGGGTTCGACGACTCGCCCGAGAACATGGTGGCGTTCCTTCGAGCGGCGCTTGGGCCCGGCGCCGACGACGGCCGCATCGAGGCGTACTGCAACGGTTCGCCGGAGCACTTTGACTGGCTGGTCTCCATCGGTGTGCCCTTCCGGGCAAAGTTCTGCGACGAGCCCAACCGGGAGTCGGTCGATGACGCCGGCCTGCTCTTCAGCGGTGGTGAAGACGCGTACCCGTTCGA
>JAFASB010000436.1 GCA_019244985.1 Acidimicrobiia bacterium
GTCTGCCGCAACTACGCGTGCAAGCTCCCCGCCGACGACGTCTTCGGCCTGCTCAGCCAGTTGTCACCAGCGGCCGCGGTGGACGACCGCGTCTGACGGCTTCCAGCCGCGCTGCAGCGAACGCGACGGCTCGTCGGGCAGCGGATAGCCGATAGCCACCGCGCCGACCGGCTTGTAGGCGTCGGGCACGCCGAACGCGTCTCGGAACCGGTCGTGTTCGGCGACGGCGAAGAAGAGAGCACCCAAGCCGGCGTCGACCGCGGTGAGCACCATCAGCAGCGCGGCGAAGCCGGCGTCGACATCCCAGTACGGCACGGTCCAGTGCGACTCGTCGCGGTCGGTCCAGCCCTTGTCGGGTTCCGCGTAGCGGTCGAGGTAGGCGTCCTTGTGGGACAGCGTCACGATCAGCAGCGGCGCCGAGAACAGGCCCTGCCGACGGAACGCGGCACGGGCTTCGGCGGACGCGAAGGTCGCCGACCAGAAGCGCGCCGTCTCCTCCGCGCCCTCGAGCACGAGGAACGCCCACCCTTGAGTGAAGCCCGCCGACGGTGCCCGCAAGCCGTTGGCGACGATGCGATCGACGACGTCGCGCGGCAGCCGTCGGGCATCGAAGTTGCGCACCATGTGCCGCCGCCGCACGACGTCCTGAAACTCCATTGACCATCCACCATACGGACGCGCGGCTGCTCCACCATGGTGGCGATGGCGACCATCCTCCGCCAGCGGGTCGCAGAAGTCGGTGCGCACCTCGACCTGTTGGTGCTCGCCAGCGAGCCCAACGGATCGATCGGCGTGGACCTCGCGTCCGGCGCCTTCGTCCGTGCCCGTCACCCAGTCACAGCGGGACGCGTGCTGCGCCCGTTCGCGGTCGCGCGCGGTGAGCTGGCGGCGGGCGAGATGTTCGACGCCGCGCAGCCTGAGCTAGCGGAGCTCACCGGCCCGCCACGCCCGACGTCGCACCTTCACCCGCGACGGGCCGATCGGTGGCTGCGGCCGTTGCTACACCCGCGCCGTCCGCCGCTGCTCGGACTGACCGGCAACGCCATCCCCTACTGGACGCTCGCCGGCGACCGGCCATCGGTGTCCCTCGTCGAGCCCGACGAGGTCGGCGTCGCCCGGGCGCCCGGCGGATTCGTGTGCCGGTTCATGTGGGAGCACACGTTCCACGAGCTGTTCCTGCGGGACCGACGGCTGCTCGCCGCGCTCGAGTCGCGGCGGTTGCAGCAGTGCGGCGAGCGACAGCTCCATCACCTGCTGGGTCACAGTCCTGACCGTCTACTCGTGGCGCTGACGGCGCCGATCCAGGGCTACTGCTACAAGGCGGTGATGGCAGTACTCCCCCGCCGCTGACCCGAGCGGCAGCGGTGGGTCGAACTACTTGCCGTTCGCCCGGGCCACGAGGTCCTCGGCCATGGCCCAGCCGAAGGCGACGAGCGTGTCGCCGCGGCCCTTCTTGAAGGGCTTGAAGAAGGCGAGGATCTCGGGCTTGATGCCGTCGGTCTTCGTGCTCTCGAAGTCGAGCGCGGGCGCGGCGTTGCCGTCACCATTGAGGACGAAGGTGCGGTCGTCGATGCGGCCCTCGGCGCCGAAGCGCTTGGCCAGGCGCCGGCCCCATGCCCGCTCCTCGCCCGTGGCCTTGTGGCCGGGACGGGGAACGACGTCCTCCAGACCCTTGAAGGCCTGGAAGCCGGCCGGATCAAGCAAGCGGGTCCCGACCAGAACGTCTTCGTCGGGGAACGCCAACACGGCCCGGCGCAGCTGGTCGCCGATCAGGGCCTTGAGGACGGCGTCACGCTTGCCGTTGCGCTTGATCGACGCCAGCCCGATCAGGACCGACGGCGTGCCCCCGATGCGCTCGAGGGTGCAAAAGGAGAACCCGAGAAGCTTGTTCGCCTCCCGGGCCTCGGTGATCAGCACCCATTCCTCGCACTGCTTCGAGATCAGGCCCACGTCGTAGCCGGCGGGCCCGTCGACGCAGATGTCAGCCATCTCGCCGAGCTCGGCGTCGCTCAGCGCCGTGCAGTCCTTGGTGTCAACGACGATCGCCATACCGCTCTGCTCTCCCCGAAATGCTGCTGGCGCTACAAGGTTAATCGACCCGGCCGGGCTCTCCCCAGGGGTCGGCCCGTCAGCTCAACAGTCCATTCGGTCCGAGCAGCACTCGCAACTCGGCCAGCAGCCCGTTGTCGGTGGAGACGTTGAAGTCGTCGGGCAGGCGAAGCACCTTCTGGCCCAGGTGGAGGAACACCGGGACACGGCCGCTGTGCTCGAGCAGCACCTTCTTGAGATCTTCGATCAAACTGCCGGTGACGCGGGTGGCGGGCAGGTTGACGTGGAGCGTCGCGTTCTCGTCGGCGACGAGCTCGGGGCGCTTGACCTCGAGGCAGATGATCTTCGCCGGCTCCTCCCGGAGGTCGACCCGGCCCTTGACACACACGATGGCGTCGTCGTCGAGCAGCGGCCCGTACTCGTGCATCGTGCGCGGGAAGACCATGACCTCCATGGCGGCCTCGAGGTCCTCGAGCACGAACGTGGCCATCAGCTCGCCGCGCTTGGTGTATTTCCGCTGCAGGGCGGTGACGACCCCGCCGACCCAGCGAGTCTCGCCGTCGCGAAGCTCGCGCAGGCCGTTGATCGAGCAGTCGGTGTGCCGGGCCAGGGCGCCACCGACGCCCATCAGCGGATGGTCGCTGACGTAGAGGCCGAGCATCTCCTTCTCGAACGCCAGCCGCTGGGCCTTGTCGAACTCGTCGTCGGGGATGCGGACCCGTTCGTCGTGGATGGGCCCGGACCCGTCGGACGTCTCGGTGTCGCCGAACAGGTTCATGATGCCGAGCTCCCTCTCCCGCCGCCGGGCGAGGATGGAGTCGACGATCTGCTCGAAGACGATCAGGAGTCCTTTGCGGGGA
>JAFASB010000493.1 GCA_019244985.1 Acidimicrobiia bacterium
TTCCGATCTTGAACGGCGCGCGTCGGCCACCAGGCTCCGCGCCCAGGCGGCCGGCACGGAGCGACCATCAACGCTCGCGTCACGGAGCGCGAGTCGCCTCACGGAAGGCACTCCCAGGGCCCGGGCCACCAGCCACGGCGGCGCGGCCTTGGCCATCAGCCAGCCGAGACGCAGGCTGAAGTCGGCCGCCCGCGGCGAACGTACCCACATCCCCGCGGGCGCCAGCGCCAGCACGCTCGAAGCCCGACCGCGCTTGGCCAGCTCGAGTGCCGTCCACCCGCCCATCGAGTGGCCAACCACGGCAGGGCATGGTGCTCCCACTGCGTCGAGCGCCTCGCCGATTGCGTCCACCCAGGCGGCGGGCACGTGTGCGTCGGGCACCATCGGCGAGCTGCCCATCCCGGGCAGGTCGATCAGGATCAGCCGCCTCTCGCGTGACAGGCGCCGACGGATGGGCGCCCACACCGCGTGCGAGCCCATCGTCCCGTGCGCAAGCAGGACCGGCGGCCCCTCCCCGCAGACCTCGGTGGCGAGCACCGGCGAAACGTACTAGGACCGGACCTATTCTTCTCCGATCGCCAGCGCCCCCCTGATCCGGTGTCTCGTCGTGGCCGTTGCCTCATGCTGTGCGTTGCTCGCCGCTTGCGGCGGGGCTCACGCCCCGAGCTCGGTTGGCAGCCACGCGGTCCTCGCGCGCGGCCCTTACCGCTGGCTCGTGCCGACCACGGGTCCCCAGCCGAGCGTGGCGGCGGAGAATCGCAACCCGGGCACGAGCGACTGGCGGATGCCGGGGCCTGCGGCGGAGGTGGGCGGCGTGGCGAGCGGACCGATTGCCGGCTACGTCGCGGCGCCGGCGATCGCGCCGGAACAGACGGAGCGGATCTTCGTCGGCGACGGTGCCGCGCGGGCCGTCCGCATCCGTGTGTTCCGGATCGGCTGGTACGGCGGTGCCGGCGGGCGCGAGATGCTGCGAAGCGAGCGGCTGCGCCTGGTGGCACAGCCACCCTGCGCGGACGACGCCAGCACCGGCTTGACCGAGTGCCACTGGCGGGCGACGCTCACCTTCCGGATCCCCTCGGCGCTCCCCTCGGGCGTCTACATCGCGCGGCTCGACGCCGACAACGGCGACCGCAGCGACTGTCTGTTCGTCGTCACCGCGACCGAGCCGACGCCCCTGCTCGCACAGCTGCCGACCTCGACGTACGAGGCCTACAACGCGTGGGGCGGTGACAGCCTCTACCCCGGTGGCACGAAGCTCGTGCGCGCCACCGCGTCGACGCAGGGCGTCGAGGTCTCCTACGAGAGGCCGTACGACAGTCTCACCGGCGCGGGCCAGTTCTTCACCCGCGGCGACGTGTCGCTGGTCCGTTTCCTCGAGCGTTACCGCTACCCGGTCTCGTACACCGACAGCGAGGCCGTCGACCGCGATCCGGGCAGCACGCTCGGCCACCGCGTGCTGCTCGACTTCGGCCACTCCGAGTACTGGTCGCAGCGCCAGGCGGATGCGTGGCGGGCGGCGCGCGACCGCGGCACGAACCTCGCCTTTCTCGGCTCGGACACGATGGCGTGGCGCGTCCGCTACGTGGACTCGGGCCAGGTGATCGTCTCCTACAAGGAGCACTCGAGCCTCGACCCCGAGAGCGCTCAGCCGACGGGGCCGTTTCCCGCCTACGGAGCGCCGCTGACCGGCTCGGCGTACGTCGGCTGCATCACGCCACGCGTGCCCCGGCCGGGGCCGCCGACGTACCGCTACTACTCGTGGTCGCCCTCGCCGACGCTCCAGCCCGCGTGGCTGTACGCGGGCACACGGGTCACCCCGAGCACCGAGATCCCCGGCATCACCGGCTACGAGCTCGACCAGGTCACCGCCCAGAGTCCGGCGGACACGGTGATCCTCGGCCACGGCAGCGCGCCGTGCATGCCGGTGACCGAGCCCGGCGAGCCGGTGCCAGGTCCGGGCCAGGACCGCGCCGACACGACCCTGTACAAGGCCCCCTCCGGCGCGCTCGTCTTCAACACCGGCACGCTCGGCTGGGAACTGGCGTTGGGACCGGTGCCCAGCGCATCGCCGGACGCGCCGACGGCGCCAGACCCGCGCGTCGTCGGCATGACCGGCAACCTGCTCGATCACTTGCTGAAGTAGGGCTAGGCGGCGCGGGCCGCGCGACGCTCTGCGGCGCGCTGTCGCAGCTGCTCGTACTCGACCAGCCGTCGCAGTTGCTGGAGGCTTCGGTTGATGTGGCCCTTCACGATCGGGGCCGCCACGTACTCGGCGATCCACCCTGCCGGCCCGGCGCCGGCGACGCCGTAGGCGAGACGAAGCTCGACCCGGGTGCGACCACCGGCCGCCTGACGTACGCGCCAGCGCCCGCGCTGATCCAGGCCCGTGACCGAAGTCCACGCCATATCGCGGGGAGGATGGAACTCGACGATCTCGATCAGCCCCCCGATCTCGGCCGAGCCGACGCGGAACAGCATCCGGTACCGCGCGCCCAGGCCGATCGGCTCATCGCTGGCGACCTCCCAGCGCGTCACGCCGGACATGAAGCTCAGCATGCGCTCTGGATCGGAGATGATCGCCCACACAGCCTCAGGCGGCGCGGCTACGTGCACTCGCCCGGCGACCCTCATCCGATCACCGGCAGGCTTCGCTCGGCGGCGAGTGCGTCGAGCGTCTCCTGCATCGTTCGGACCAGATGGTCGTAGATCTCGTTGAGGTCGGGGTCGGGGCCGAACTCCGCGCGTAGATCGATCGCCGGCAGCGTCTCGACGGTGATCTTCGCCGGCAGCGGGATGTGGCCGAGCATGTCCCCCACGTTCAGGCCCCACGGCAGCGCGAGCGAGATCGGCAGGACCTTGAGGCGGAACATGCGGTCGAGCATCAACAGGCGGGCCAGTCGCTCGCCGCGCGAGAGGAACAGGGCCGTCTCCTGGCCGCCGATCGACACCACCGGGACGATCGGCACATCCTGCTCGAGCGCCAGGCGAATGAACCCTTTTCGCCCGCCGAAGTCGACCCGGTTGCGATCCCAGCTCGGACGGTGGACCTCGTAGTCACCGCCCGGATAGACGAGCAGGGCGGCGCCGCTCTCGAGCGCCTTCTTGGCGTTGGCCGGCGACGCGGCGACCGTCCCGAACTTCCTCAGCGACGCCAGCGCCGGCATCGACAGCACGAGATTGTGGGCCAGCTGGTAGAAGGACCGCTCGACGCCGAAGTACGTGTTGAACGCGAGCGTGAAGACGATCGTGTCGGGCGTCATGTTGCCGCCGGAGTGATTGCCGACCAGCAGCACGGGCCCCGAATCCGGGACGTTGCCCAGGCCTCGGACCTCGCCGCGATACCAGAGGCTCGCCGCCAGCCACATCAGCGGCAGGCGCTCGCGAATGTAGTCGGGATCGCGCTCGTCGAGGTCGGCACGCGGAATCCGGCGCTGCACCTGCTCGGCCAGGCCGCGGATCACTCCTCCCAGCAGCGAGCCATCCGCCTGTCCGTTACGGCGCGCGTCCGCCAGCCGCGGTGCCTTGCCATTGCGGCTTGACTCCGTTGCCACGCCGGTTCTCGCCATCGCCCTGATGTTAGCCGCGGAATTGGCCGCGGAAACCTGCGGCTGACTCGCTAGGCCGCCGTACGGCCGGCGGCGACGACTGGCGCGTCGCGCTCGTCGACCCCAGAGAAGAACCCCGTCAACAGCTCGTTCGTCCGCTCCGCGCACTCGACCTGGGGGACGTGGCCGCAGTCCTCGATCGTGACCTGCTTGGCGCTCGGCAGCCACTTGCGAACGTGGCGGCTGAAGCCAGCGGGAATCAGCGCGTCGTGGCTGCCCCAGATGAACAGCGCCGGTGGCTCCAGTTCGGCGAGCCGCGGATAGAACCCAGCGCGGCCGTAGGGGGCTTCCAGGTAGATGTTCCGCGCCGAGGAGAGGAACGCGTAGCGAGCACCGGCCGACTGGTAGATCCGCCGGAACTCGTCGACGACGAGATCGGCCACTGCCGGATCGACGGCGTCCTGGTCGAAGAACACGTTCCAGAACTGGGAGGCGACTGTGGAGCGCCGGAATCGGTGGGGCAACATGCCGAACTCGGGCCGGAGCAGGCGCACGATCGGATGAAACCCACGATGCACGAACGCCACGGCCGGACATAGGAGGCCAAGCGCCGAGACCCTCTCCGGCGCGCACAGGCCAAGCTCGATCGCGATCCGCCCGCCGAGCGAGTTTCCCACCACGTGCAGGCGGTCGACCTCGAGCTCGTCGAGCATCCCGAGCAGTATGTTCGCGAACCAGCGGGCGTTGTAGGCGCCCGTCGCCGGCTTGCTGGAGGAGCCGAAACCGGGGAGGTCGATCGCATGTACGCGGTAGCGGCGGCTCAGCGCGGCGGCGGTTTCGAACAGCGACGCGCGCGTTCCCCCGAGCCCATGGATCAGCAGCACGTCTGGCCCGTCGCCCATCGTCAGGGTCGAGATCCGGTGACGGCCGACGGCGACGTCGTAGATACGCACGAGCGGATCACGGCCGTTTGGCAGGCGGAACATTCCCTCGAATCCGACGGCGTAGTCGAGGTTTCCACGCACCGCGAGCAGACGGCGCTGGAATGCCTCGACCCCGGAGAACTCGCCCTCGCGAAGTCGGAGCCAGGTGTCGGCGTCGGTCGTGATCGTGACGTCGGGAGAACGTCGAGTTGCCCCCTTGCAAACGCGCGCCGCCTGGCTCGTGCAGCGAACCTGCCACACGTGGCCGAGGTCGCACAGGCGCACGTGATAGGTCGCGTCGAAACCGGGCTCCGCGCCCAGGTAGCGCTCGGGCAGCGAGCGGAATGCGTTCTCCACGAGCGACAGCCGTGCGGCCTGGTCGAGCTCGGAGAACATCGCCGGCACCCTATCCCCAGGACCCGGCGTCGGCGGTCATCGTCGCTAGGGTT
>JAFASB010000157.1 GCA_019244985.1 Acidimicrobiia bacterium
TCGCTCGGCGGTCCTCGACGTAGGCAGTGAACTGCTCGTAGAGGAACTCCAAGGGCTTGTGTTCCATCGACTCACCCTTGGTGCTGCCGAGGTTGCCCCGTTGGCCGGGTCCGAGCTTCTCCCGGAACACGGCATGGTCCTCCTCGGGAACGCCGAGGAGCTCCGCGATCACGAGCAGCGCGAAGGGGCTGGCGTAGTCGGCGATGAACTCGCACCGACCGCCCCCCAGGAACTCGTCGATCTGGCGGTCTGCCAGGCGCCACATGAACGCCTCGTTCTCCTTCAGGCGCTTCGGCGTGATGAGCCGGAGGAGCAGGCCGCGATGCGCGGTGTGGACCGGGGGGTCCATCGTCGGTAGCTGGTCGCTGAACGGCAGCTGGTCTCGGTACTGCTCGATCACGTCGGTGACGTCGTCGCCCTCGAGCGGGACGGGGAGGCCGGGAAACGGCCCGGTCACCGCGGTGCACGACGAAAATGTCTCCGTGTCGTGGTACACCGCCATCGCCTCGTCGTAGCCGGTGACCATCACCACGTTCTTGTGGGGCTCCCGCTGCACGGGGCACCGCGCGCGCAAAGCGTCGAAGTACGGGTACGGGTCGGCGATCAGATCCCGGTCGGTGAAGAAGTCGACGGCGTCGAGGTCCAGAATGCCGTTACACTATCGCGAGAAGGCCATTCTCACATCCGGAGGCGGGATTGCGCATCGGCTTGATGGTTGGCCCCGAGCGAGGCCGCTACGCCACCAAGATCGACCGCATGCGGACCGATGTCCGCTGGGCCGAGGATGCCGGCCTGGCGGCGGCGTGGATCCCGCAGATCCCCGACGAGTTCGATGCCCTCACCGCGTGCGCTCTCGTGGGCATCGACACGAGCCGCATAGAGATCGGTACCGCGGTCGTCCCCGTCCAACCTCGGCATCCGATTGCGCTGGCCCAGCAGGCGCTGGCCACGCAAGCGGCGTGTGGCGGACGCTTGGCCCTCGGCCTCGGTGTCTCCCACCACTGGATCATCGACGAGATGCTCGGGCTGCCATACGAGAAGCCGGTCGCCACCATGCGCGCCTATCTCGACGTGCTCGACCAGGCACTGTCCGGCCCCGGCACCGTCGACGTGGAGAACGATCTCTTTCGCATCCACAACCCGCTCGACGTCACCGATGTCGCACCCACG
The DNA here is from genome assembly GCA_019244985.1 of Acidimicrobiia bacterium. GTDB lineage: Bacteria > Actinomycetota > Acidimicrobiia > Acidimicrobiales > AC-14 > CADDZP01. Next base: position 1,171 of record JAFASB010000157.1, read on the forward strand.
CCCGTCCTGCTGGCCGCCCTCGGCCCCGCCATGCTGCGTCTGGCCGGCGAGCGCACGGACGGGACAATCCTCTGGATGGCCGACGAGCGAGCGATCGCCGCCCACGTGGCGCCCCGCATCACCGAAGCTGCCGAAGCTGCGGGCCGTCCTGCCCCCCGGATCGTCGCCGGCGTACCCGTGTGTGTGTGCCTCGACAGCGAAGTGGACGCGGCCGTCGACCGCACCAACCGGGTTCTCGCCGAGGCCGAGGTGTCGCCGAACTATCAGCGTCTGCTCGACGCGGGCGACGCCCGCCAGGTCGGCGACATCCTCGCTGCCGGCACCGAATCGACCGTCGAGAAGCGCCTGCAGGCGTTCGTTGACGCAGGCGCCACCGAGGTGTCGGTGCGAGTCGTTCCCATCGGCGAGGACCGAGAGGCGCGCTTGGCGTCGATGAAGCGCACCCGCGAGTTTCTCGCCTCCCTCTGATGCCGGACGCCGCGACCATCCCGGCGATGGCTGCGTTGGCGGCCGAGCGGTTCGGGGATCGCCTCGCCATTGCCGACGGTGAGACGCGGCTGTCCTACGCCGATCTCGTCGCCGAGGCCCGACGCTTCGGCGCTGCGCTGGTAGCCGCCGGGATCGACGCAGGCGAGCGGGTCTCCATCTGGGCGTTCAACAGCGCCGAGTGGGTGATCGCCTTGCTCGGGCTGTCAATGGCCGGAGCGACGCTCGTCCCTATCAACACCCGATGGAAGGGCGCCGAAGCGGCCGACGTTCTGCGCCGCAGCCGGGCCCGGTTGCTGGTGACCGTGGCCGGCTTCCTCGGCACCGATTACGTCGGCATGCTCGAAGGTGAGGACTTGCCCGACCTCGAGACGATCGTCGTGGCGCGCAGCGATTCTTGGGATGAGTTCCTCGCTCGGGTGAGGCCGGACGACCTCGATGAGGTCGATCGCCGCGCCGCGGCGGTGGCCCCCCGCGATCCCGCTGACGTTCTGTTCACCTCGGGCACCACGGGTGCGCCCAAGGGCGTGGTGATGCCACACGAGCGCACGCTCGGCGTGGCCAGCGACTGGGTGCGGATGACCGGCCTCCACGCCGACGACCGGTACCTGATGGTCAACCCATACTTCCACCAGTTCGGTCTGAAGGCGGGCATTCTCGCCTGCCTGGCAAGCGGCGCGGCGATGCTTCCCCAGCCCGTCTTCGACGTCGAGCGCGTGCTGGAGCGCGTCGCCGAAGAGAAGGTCACCGTGCTCCCCGGCGCGCCCACGCTGTATCTCTCGATCCTGGACCACGCGGACCGTGACAAGCACGACCTGTCGACCCTGCGGGTGGCGGTCACCGGCGCCGCCGACATTCCCGTCGAGCTCATCCGCAGGATCAACAAGGAGCTTCCCTTCTCCCTCGTCGTCACCGGCTACGGGCTGACTGAGACGGGCACCGCCACGTCGACGTCGCCCGACGACGACTTCGAGACCGTCGCCACGACCGTGGGGCGACCTCGTCCGGGATTCGAAGTGCGCATCGACGACAGCGAGGGCAACGAGCTACCGATCGGGGAAGCCGGCGAGGTCGTCGTCAAGGGACCAACGGTGATGGCCGGGTACCTCGACGACGCCGATGCGACCGCGGCGGCGCTCTCCGACGACGGCTGGCTGCGCACCGGCGACCTCGGGGTGCTCGACGAGCGCGGGTGCCTCCGCATCGTCGGACGCATCAAGGACATGTTCATCGTCGGCGGCTTCAACGTGTACCCGGCGGAGATCGAGAACGCCCTGCTGCGCCACCCCGACGTCCTGCAGGCAGCGGTGATCGGAGTCCCCGACGCCCGCCTCGGCGAGGTCGGCATGGCGTTCGTGGTCGGCGAGTCGGTCGACCCCTACTCGATCATCGCCTGGTGCCGCGACCAGATGGCGAACTACAAGGTGCCGCGTGCCGTCAAGGTCGTCGACGAGCTGCCGCTGAATGCCACGGGCAAAGTGATGAAGGACGAGCTCCGAGCCCGAGCTGCCAACCGCTGAGGATCGGTCAGGCGACCTTGCCGATCTCCTTCAGCCACGCCGTCGTGCGCTGCAAGCCTTCATCCAGGCTGATCGGGTCGTAGCCCAAGCGCTTCCAGGTCGGCGAGTCACGCAGCGGTCGCCGCACCGCCGTGGCCCCTTCCGCCTTCTCGGCGATGGCGACCAGCGTGGGGCCGAAGACGGCCGCCAGCTCCGGGTCATCCGACGGTGCGACGTCGACCACGTGGTGGTCCAGACCGGCCAGCGCGCAGATGCGGTTGCACGCCTCGGCGATGCTCACCACGTCTTCGGGCTGCCCGTCGAGCATGTACCGCTCCCCCGCAACCCCTTGGTCCAACGCCAGGATGCAACCGTTCGCCACGTCGTCGGCGTACACCCAGCTCACCGGGAAGCGCAGGTACCGCTCGATGCGCTTCCGAAGGGCCGACAGCAGCACCCGATTGAAGCTGGTGATCGCCAGCGCGTTGCTCACGACCGGAGACGGACCGTAGATCGCACCGGGATGCGTACTTACGACGTCCATGCCCCGTTCGGCCCGCGCCATGACGTCCTGGAAGGCCGCCATCTTGGTGAGGGTGTACGGATCGGGACTGGGCTCCTTCAGGACCGGGGCGTCTTCGCGCTCGAGGCC
>JAFASB010000245.1 GCA_019244985.1 Acidimicrobiia bacterium
CTCGGTAAGCCGCCGGCGAGTGGGAACCCGATCTCGACCGAGGCCACCGGCAAGCTGACGCTGAAGGGTGTCACGCGTACGGTGACCGCCCACCTCAAGGCTGAGCACAACGGCGGCACCATCGAGGTCGTCGGCCAGATTCCCGTGAAGTTTGCCGACTGGAACATTTCGGCGCCGGTCTTCCCCGGTGTGGCGCAGGGTGAGGACCACGGCACCGTCGAGTTCATCCTTTTCTTCACCCACGGCGCCGGGAACCCGCCGCCGACGACCGGGGCGACGACGCCCACGACGGAGTTCCGGCCCGGTGGCGGCCGTCCGCCCAATGGTGGTGGCGCGCCGCCGACGATCACCACCTCGCCGACAACCGTCGCACCCCTCCAGCTGAAGTAGCCCACACCAGGCCTTCGGACGTTCTACGGTCGGGGCGTGGCCGCGCCGCATGCGCCGTGGAAGCTGCTCGGTGACTGTGTCGTCGGGCTGGCCCGCCGGCCGCGCGGCGGCGTACTTCCTGACGGCCTGCGGCCACTCGTCGGCCCTGCGGTCGTCATCGCCGCCCGCTATCAGGAGTCGCCGGTAGGGCCGTACTCGGAGATGATCGTGGCCGAGCCGGCGCGCCTCGGTCTGCGCCCGGGTCTGTGCGTCACGACCGTCGTCGTCGACTCACCCGAGGCCCGGGTGGGCGGCCGCCTCAACTGGGGCTTCCCGAAGGAGCTCGGCACCCTTCTGTGGGACCGCGACGGCGAGGACCGGCAGCTGAAGTGGGTCGAGCGCGGGATGGCCGTGCGCGGCCACCGCTCGGGACTGGTACTGCCGTTGCTGATCCCGATGCGCAACCTGCAGCGACGCGGTGACGGCCCGGTCGTCGTCCCCGCCAGCGTCCGCGGCCGCGGGCACGTGGCGCGCGTCGAGGTCGAGCTCGGCGACAACGACCCGCTGGTGTGGCTGGCCGGCCCGCATCGAGGCGTGGTTGTCGACGGCCTCCACTTCACCCTCGACCCCGCCCGTCTGCCGGCCGGACTCACGTCGACCCTGCGAGCCCCGCTCACCGCACCCGAGCCGGCGATGAGCGGCGCCGAGCCCTAGCGGTACGCTGACGGCCCGCAAGGGCGTATGGCTCAGTCTGGTAGAGCGCCTCGTTCACACCGAGGAGGTCACTGGTTCAAGTCCAGTTACGCCCACTCGAAGCGGTGCTGGGGCAGAGTCCTGAGCCCGCACCTGTTGAGAAATTCCTCACCCGCGCGTCTGGAGCAGGCCTTCGGGCACATCCGTACACGCCCCCCTGGCGTTTGGCGCGCGGTCGATGGGGAAGCATTGGAGGCGACGCAAGGAGGACACAGTGGGCGTGAGGCGAACGGCAGCGTCGGTGGTCGCAATGGGCACCCTCGCGGTGTGGGCGGCACCCGCGATGGCGGCGGGATCAACGACCAATGGGACGAACACCGTCGACGCGATCACGACGACCGGCTCGCCCACCAGCCAACTCTTCGCGCTGCAGGTGACGAGCCAGAGGGGCCAGGACAACGCCCAGAACACGGCGTGGGCCTATGCGCACGACTGCACCGGCTGCCGCAGCGTCGCCGTGGCCTTCCAGGTGGACTTTGAGGTGGGGCCGATGTCCCAGAGCACCCCGCAGAACCTCGGGCTGGCCGAGAACTACCAGTGCACAGGCTGCGTCTCCTACGCCTACGCGTACCAAGACGTCGTGCCCGTCGCCCACCCGATCACCCTGAACGCGCCGGAGCAGGCCCAGCTCAACGACATCGCCAGTCGCGCCCAGCAGCTGGCGAGCTCAGGCCAGACGCCGGCGCAGATGGACCCAGTCTTCAAGCAGCTCGCGGCCGAGCTGCAGACCGACGTGGCCAACGACGTGCGCCTGCTGAACTCAAACCAGGCCGGTACGTCATGGAAAGGCGCACAGCTCCCCGGGTTCCTGCTGAGTGGCTTCAACTTCGCAAGCGCCGATCTGTCGAACGCCAACCTCGAGCAGGCGCAGCTTCGCGGCACCAACCTCTCAGGCGCCAACCTGTCAGGCGCCCACCTCTCAGGCGCCAACCTCTCGGGCGCCAACCTGTCGGGCGCCAACCTCACGGGCGCCAACCTGTCGGGCGCCAACCTGTCGGGCGCCAACGAGCGGGGTGCCACCTTCGGCTGACCATGGCCACGCGCGATCGGGCACTGTCCGTTTTGCACCCGATGCTCATGGGAAGACCAATACCAAGCGTCTGAAGGAGGACACATGACCGACGAGCCGCAAGGTCTGACCGATGAGGAAGTGGCCGAGCAGGAGGGCGAGGAGCTCCCCGATCGCGAGGCGATGTCACTCGTCAACCTGAACGCCGCCGCGCCGATCAACGCAGCAGCGGCGCTGAATGTGCTGTCCGACAACTCGGCTGCGGGCGCCAGCGCCACGCAGACGACGCCGATCACCCAGACCACCTAGGAGGACATGGTGCCCGACAACACCGGACTTACCGACGAAGAGCTCGCCGCCGAAGTAGGCGAGGAACTCCCCGACCGCGAGGCGATGTCACTCGTCAACGCCAACATCGCGGTTCCTGTGAACGCGGCCGTTGCGGCCAATGTCCTGTCCGACAACGCGACGTCGATCGCCAACGCGGCCCAGACCGGTTCCATCGGTCAGGGCGCCTGAGAGGAGAGCAACTATGAGCGAAGAGATGAAGGGTCTCACCGACGAAGAGCTCGAGGCGGAGGGCGGCGAGGAGCTGCCCGATCGCGAAGCCATGTCGCTGATCAACGCCAACATCGCGGCGCCGGTCAACGCGGCCGTGGCTGCCAACATCCTTTCCGACAACTCCACGGCCGTCGCCAACGCCACCCAGACGGCTCCGATCAACCAGGGCATCTGATCGTTTCTGCCAACGCTTTGAAGGGACGGCTTCGGCCGTCCCTTCTTCGCGTTTTGCCCGACCTCGGTACGGGTATGCGAGCGGCATGAGCGGGCCCAGGCGCAAGCGCAAGGTCAACGTGGCTGTCCGCACCAACCTGAAAATCGCGGCCAACGTCGGCCAGCCGGGTGAGACGACCTCGGCGACGAGCGAGCAGAACGTCGAGATCCGCCAAGGCGGTCGCACCAATCGAGTCGACGAACGCCACCACAAGGGTGAACGATGAGCCACGTCTGGTCCGACGAGCAGCAAACGCCGGTTGGGCCCGAGCCGACGGGTGGGGGAGCCGGCCAGACCCCCACCGGTGGGACGGCGGCCGGAGAGGTCGGATCCGGCAACACTGGAACCTGCCCGGCGCTCACCGAGGGCAGCGAGCTCATCGGCGAGTTCGAGGGATCGGGGTACAAGGAACCTCCGTCGCTCGTCAGGCGAGGCGACGGCCAGGTGATCCAGCTCACGCCGCTGCTGTACTCAGTGGCCGAGCGAGCCGACGGGAATCACACCGTCGACCAGATCGCCAAGGAGGTGGGCCAGGAGATCGGCCGGTCGGTGTCGGCCGAGAACGTCCGAACGCTGGTCGACAAGAAGCTCTACCCGCTGGGCCTCGTCACGTCCTGCGACGGCTCAGAGCCCGACGTCGACAAGCCGGACCCGCTGCTGGGCCTGAAGTTCCGCCTCGGCGTCATCCCCGAGCGCGCCTCGCACAGGCTCGGCGGCGTGTTCAAACCGCTGTTCTTCCCACCCATCATCCTCGGCGCCCTCGGCGTTCTCGTGGGCAGCGACTATTGGTTGTTCTTCCACCACGGCATCGCCCAGGCCACGCGCCAGGCGCTCTACGAGCCGGCCGTGTTCCTGCTCATGTTCGCGGCGCTCATCCTGTCGGCCGCCTTCCACGAGATCGGCCACGCCAGCGGGTGCCGCTACGGCGGCGCCGAGCCGGGCCGCATGGGCTGCGGCCTGTACCTGGCGTGGCCCGCGTTCTTCACCGACGTCACCGACGCCTATCGCCTGTCGCGACGGGGCCGGCTCCGCACCGACCTCGGCGGCGTCTACTTCAACGTGATCGTCATCTGCATCACGATGGCGGTGTACCTGACGACGCGATGGGAGCCGCTGCTGCTGCTCGTGGTCGTCGAGCACGTCGAGATCGTCCATCAGCTCCTGCCCGTGATCCGCCTCGACGGCTACTACATCGTCGCAGACCTCACGGGCGTACCCGACCTCTTCGCTCGCATCAAGCCGATTCTGGCCAGCGCCCTTCCCTGGAAGAAGGCCGACGACCGGGTTCGTGTGCTCAGGCCGTGGGTCCGGGTCGCCGTGACGGCCTGGGTCCTCATCGTCATACCGGCACTGGCCCTCCAGCTGGGGATCGTGCTCATCCAGCTCCCGCGCATCCTCGGCACCGCGTGGGACTCCTTGGGAAAGCAGCTCCATACCGTCACGCACGCCGCCAGCCCGCTGACGGCGACGACGGCGGCCGTCGAGATCGTTGCTCTGGCCCTCCCGATTCTCGGCATCCTCCTCATGCTGGTCAGGGTGGCCCAGCGCAGCGCCGTCTGGGTCTGGACGCACACCGAAGGCAAGCCGGTGCGCCGGACGCTCGCCCTTGTGTTGTTTGCCGGCGTGTGTGGCCTGCTCCTGTACGTGTGGATCCCGAAGGGCAACTACTCGCCGATCAGGCACAACGAACGAGGCACGATCCAGCAGGGCGTGCTGGCGCTCAACCCGAAGAACGTGAGCAACCTGAAGCCGTTGACGCCGCCTCCGGACCTGTCCAGTCACCTCGACGACACGCCGAAGACCACGACGCCGAAGACGACCCAGCTCCCGCCTGCAGTCCAGACCACGTCGACAACGGCGCGCTACCGCTCCTACACCACGACCACGTTGAGTTCCACCTACCGCACGCCGACGACGGTGAGCCGGTACACGACGCAGACCACCTATTCGTCGTACTCCTCGCCGTCGCAATGACCCGCCGGCGATGAGCGGCGTCGTGTTGACGGGATCCTTCGACGGCGTGGCCGTCGTGGGCCGCCCCGACCTCACCGAGGCCCAGGTCACCGGACCCCACGAGCTCCGGCGGGAGGGCGAAACGCTCGTCGTGGAGGGAACCGCGGGCGGCGCCGCGGCAACTGCCGCGTCGGTGGGGGCGACGGTCGGCAACCTGAAGGTGACAGTGTCCGTTGGCGAGCCGGGCCGTCAGGTCGTCGTTGCCGTTCCCGAGGACACTGACGTCGTCGCCGACCTCGACGCCGCCAACGTCAGCGTCAGCGACCTCGGCGGGTCACTGCGGGTCACGCTCGGCGCGGGCGCCGTCGACGTGGACGGCTGCCGGGGACCAACCGAGATCCGGGTCCGCACCGGCGCGGCCGCGCTCACGCCCCCTGCGGTGGGGTGCACGGTGCGCACCAGGGTCGGTGTCGGCACGGTGTCGCTGCCGGATGGGGCCGAGGGCGAGCTGGTCATCGGGGACGGCGCCGTGCCCGTCGACGTGGAGGTCGACGTCGGCTCGGTCAAGGTGCGCCCCTCTCAGGCCCGCAGCACGTCGTCCAGGAACGCCGCGGCGCGCGGGTAGGCGTCGAGGCGGTTCTTCAGCT
>JAFASB010000366.1 GCA_019244985.1 Acidimicrobiia bacterium
GTGGTCGCGCGCCTCGACGGCCACCGCCCTGAGGACTGCAACCGTGAGCTCGTCATGGCCGGGGTCGGCGTCCGCAGCCTCGGCGCCATCCGACCCACGCTCGAGGACACGTTCGTCGCCCTCACCGGGGAGGGTTTCGATGTTGCTCGCTGAGCTGGCGACGCTCTTCCGGCGTCTGCGCGTGAAGGTGTTGCTCGGCGTGCTCGCCGCCATCCCCGCGGCCCTCGCTGTCGCCGTCTACCTCTCCGGCGGACCGTCGTCGGGCCGGGGACCGACGTTCCTCGACCAGGTCTCGCACAACGGGATGTTCGCGGCGCTGGCCGGGCTGACCGTCGCCATCCCGTTCTTCCTGCCGCTGGTCGTCGCCGTCGTCTCGGGCGACGCCATCGCCGGCGAGGCCAATCTCGGCACGCTTCGCTACTTGCTCACGCGCCCGTCCGGCCGCACTCGACTGCTGGCCACCAAGGCGGCGACGGTCGCCGTGTTCTGCTTGGCGGCAACCGTTGCCGTGGCGTTGGGTGGCCTCATCGCCGGCGTCATTCTTTTCCCGGTCGGCCAGGTGGTGACGTTGTCGGGCACGACGATCTCCCTCGTCGAGGGAATCGCCCGCACGTTCGCTGCAGCGGGGATCGTCGCCGCGTCGCTTCTCGGATTGGCATCGATCGGATTGTTCATCTCGACGCTCACCGACGCCCCGGTCGCCGCCATGGCCGCAACCGCCGGCTTCGCCGTCCTCAGCGCCGTGCTCGACAACGTCCCCCAGACCCGCGCCATCCACCCGTGGCTGTTCACCCATCACTGGCTCGCGTTCGGCGACCTCCTCCGGTCTCCGGTGCAGTGGAGCGGCATCGTCGCCGATCTGCGCCTGCAGCTCGGCTACATCGCCGTCTTCGCCACCGCCGCGTGGGCCCGGTTCTCGGCCAAGGACGTTCTGGCCTAAGGCGCCGTAGAGTCCGCGGCATGAAGGCCGCCGTGTACTACGAGACCGGTCCGCCCGACGTCTTCCGTTACGAGGACGTCCCCGATCCGGCGGTGTTCCCTGGCGGCGTCGTGATAGACGTCGAGGCGATCAGCATCGAGGGCGGCGACACCCTCAACCGCGCCGGCGGCGCGATGACCTCGACGCCGCACATCGTCGGCTACCAGTGCGCGGGCACCATCTCCGAGGTCGGCGAGGGTGTCGAGGACCGGCACGTCGGCCAGCGCGTCGTGTGCACGATGATGTCGGGCTCGCACGCCGAGAAGGTCGCCGTCCCCGCCATGATCACCTGGCCCATCCCCGACGGCGCCGACCTCGTCGCCTGCGCGTGCGTGCCGGTCCCGTTCGGCACCGCCGACGACTGCCTCTTCGAGTTCGGCCACCTCACCGAAGGCGAGGCCGTGCTCATCCAGGCGGGCGCCGGGGGCGTCGGCGTGGCCGCCATCCAGCTGGCCAAGCGGGCCGGCGCCCGCGTGCTCGCCACCGCGTCGAGCGACGACCGCCTGGCCGCGCTCAAGGACCTCGGGCTCGACGTCGGCATCAACTACTCGAAGCCCGACTGGGTCTCCGACGTTCGAGCGGCGACCGACGGGCGCGGCGTCGACCTCGTGGTCGACTCGGTGGGCGGCAAGGTCCTCGTCGGCAGCATCCAGGCGCTCGCCTACCGCGGCCGCTGCTCCCTCGTCGGGCGGGCCGGCCGCGACCCCGACCCCTTCGACGCCTCGATGTTGATGATGGGCAACCAGTCGTTGACGGGCGTCTTCCTCGGTGCCGAGATGGCCAACGAGCGCACGCGACAGATGATCGAGCGTCACGTCGACGACGTCGCCGCCGGTCGCCTCAAGGTCCTCGTCGACCGCACCTTCCCGCTGTCAGAAGCAGCCGCCGCCCACGCCTACATCGAAAGCCGCCAAGCCGTCGGCCGCGTCGTCCTCATCCCCTAAAACCTCTCCAAGTCCCCGAGATCGCTCCGTTCATTCCCCTTCGTTCCGCGCCAGAAGCGACTTGGAGAGGTTGAGGGGTTCAGCCGAGGTCGGCGCCGCGTCTGAACTAGACCCTCAGGACATGGCCATGCCCACCGACGTCGGCATCGTCGACACCATGATCGGGTTCCCGTCGCCGGACATGAAGGAGACGTACTCGTTCATCACTCGCCAGACGAAGGACCGCGAGTCGAAGGAAGAGTTCGAGTTCCCCGTCGAGTACATGTTCAAGGACGTCCCCGACAAGGAGCTGACGCGCAGCGACGACCCGGTTGCGATCACCCTGGCGGAGATGGACCACTGGGGTGTCGAGAAGGGAATGATCGGCATCGGCGGCGGACCTCTGCGCGAGATCACCGAGCGCGCCATCGGCCAGCATCCCGACCGGTTCATCGGCTCGGTCAACGTCGACCCCAACCGGGGGATGAAGGACGTGCGCTACATCCAGCGTGCGTACGACGAGTGGGGCGTCCGGGCAGCGACGATGTTCCCGGCCGGCACGTTCCCCCAGATCCCGATCAACGGCAAGCAGATGTATCCCATCTACGCCAAGTGCTGTGAGCTCGGCATAGCCGTGTTCTGCTGCGCGGGCATCCCTGGGCCGCGGGTGAAGTTCGCGTGCCAGCACGTCGAGCTGATCGACGAGGTGATGTTCGACTTCCCCGAGCTGGTCTTCGTCACCCGCCACGGCTGCGAACCGTGGACCAACCTCGCGGTGAAGCTGATGTTGAAGTGGCCCAACCTCTACTACTCGACGTCGGCGTTCGCGCCGAAGTACTACCCGAAGGACATCGTCGACTACGCCAACACCCGCGGCGCCGACAAGATCATCTACGCCGGCTACTTCCCGATGGGACTCTCGCTCGAGCGCATCATGACCGAGCTG
>JAFASB010000411.1 GCA_019244985.1 Acidimicrobiia bacterium
CGTGTCCTACGTCCGGCACTTCGACGAGGACAACGGCTACGCCCATCCGATCGAGGGCGTGGTGGCGACCGTCGACGTCGGCCGCCAAGAGGTCCTGCGCGTCGAGGACCACGGTGTGATCCCCGTCCCTGAGAAGTGCTTCAACTACACACCGTCGCACGTTGGCCCGATGCGGACCGACCTGAAGCCGCTCGACATCACCCAGCCTGAAGGCACGAGCTTCACCGTCGAGGCCAACGAGATCTCCTGGCAGAAGTGGCGCTTCCGGGTGTCGATGCATCCGCTCGACGGGCTCGTGCTGCACACGGTCACCATCGACGACCGGTCGGTGCTCCATCGCGCGGGGCTCGGGGAGATGGTCGTCCCCTACGGCGAGACCACGCCGGGCCACCGATGGAAGAACGCCTTCGACTCAGGCGAGTTGGGGCTGGGGCGCTTTCCCTTCCTCAACTCCCTGGAGCTGGGATGCGACTGCCTCGGTGAGATCCGTTACCTCGACGCCGTCATCGCCAACGACCAAGGTGACCCGATCGTCATCAACAACGCCATCTGCATCCACGAGGAGGACTACGGCATCCTCTGGAAGCACTTCGACTCGCACACGTTCACGACCGAGGTGCGACGGTCGAGGCGGCTGGTCGTCAGTTCGATCCACACCGTCGGCAACTACGAGTACGGCTTCTACTGGTACTTCTATCTTGACGGCACCATGCAGCTGGAGGTGAAGCTGACCGGCATCCTCCAGACGATGGGAGTGCCGCCGGGGGAGACGCCAGCGCACTCGACGCTGATCGCGCCCCAACTCGGCGCCCCCGTGCACCAGCATTTGTTCTGCTTCCGCCTCGACTTCGACGTCGACGGGGCGGAGAACTCGGTGTACGAGACCGAGCTGTCGGGTGAGCCGGTCAGCGATGCGAACCCGTTTGGCAATGCCCTGTTGCCGACGGCCCGCCTGCTGGCGACCGAGTCGGAGGCACAGCGCACGGCTGACCTGTCGAAGGGCCGGCAGTGGCGGATCGTGAACCCCAACCGCGTGAACGCCGTCGGCCAGCCCACGGGGTATCGCCTGGTGCCGGGCGCGAGTGCCGCGGTGCTGCTGGCGTCGCCGGAGGCGGCGGTCCACCGGCGGGCGACGTTCGCGACCAAGAACCTCTGGGTCACGCCCTACGCCGCCGACGAGTCGCGAGCCGCCGGCTACCCGAACCTGTCGGCCGGTGGCGAAGGGCTGCCGTCGTACACGGCGGGCGACCGCCCGATCGAGAACACCGACGTCGTCGTCTGGTACTCGTTCGGCGTCAACCACGTCCCCCGGCCCGAGGACTGGCCCGTGATGCCCGTCGAGTACGCCGGCTTCACCCTGCAACCCGTTGGCTTCTTCGACCAGAACCCGTCCCTCGACGTCCCCCCGTCGACCAACGGCCACTGCTCTTGACCATTCTCGGGGTGGAAAGCCGGCACATATCCGGTTGTCCACCCCAAGAACGGCCGGGGAGGGAAGCGGTTGGCGCGGAATTGGAACGCGTTCTAGTCTGACGGCCGATGGCTGACCTCGGGTTCTGGGCGATCGCGGCGGACGACCCGGGCCATCTGGCTCTGGTCGAGGCCGACGGCAGAGAGACATCGGCGGGGGACCTGCTCGCCGGCGGCAACCAGGTGGCGAGGGGGCTGCAAGCCCTCGGGCTCCAGCGGGGCGACGTGGTCGCCGCCCTGTTGCCCAACCGCCGGGAGATGGTCGAGCTCGTACTGGGCGCCACCCAGATCGGGCTCTACGTGACGCCGATCAACTACCACCTCACCGGCCCGGAGGTGGCGTACATCGTCGACAACAGCGAGGCGAAGGTGTTCGTCACGGACGAGCGCTACGCCGATGTGGCCCGCAAGGCGCTCGAAGAGCTGAGCATCGATCCGAAGTCGTTGTTCGCCGTCGGCGACGTTGACGGCTTCCGCTCCTTCGACGAGCTGAAGGACCCGTCGACCGAACTGCCCGAGAATCGCATCGCCGGGGCGACCATGCACTACACGTCGGGCACGACCGGCAAGCCCAAGGGCGTGCGCCGGCCGCTGGGCGACGTCGATCCTGACACCGCCTTCGGCATGGCCAGCCTCCTGCTCTCGCTCTTCGGCATCCAGGCGAAGGGCGACAACGTCCATCTGGTGCCAGCGCCGCTGTACCACACGGCGGCGATGACCTTCGGCCTGAACTCCCTGCACATGGGCCACACCGTCGTGCTTATGGACAAGTGGGGTGCCGAGGAGACGCTGCGCCTGGGCGAGCGCTACAAGTGCACGACGTCGCACATGGTGCCGACGATGTTCCACCGCATGCTGGCGCTGCCCGAGGAGACCCGGAAGAAGTACGACGTCTCGTCCTGGACCCATGTCATTCACGCCGCCGCACCATGCCCCGTCGAGATCAAGCAGAAGATGCTCGACTGGTGGGGCCCGACGATCTACGAGTACTACGCGGCCACCGAAGGTGGTGGCACGCTCGTCACTCCCGAGGAGTGGGTGAAGAAGCCGGGCACCGTCGGCAAGCCGTG
>JAFASB010000458.1 GCA_019244985.1 Acidimicrobiia bacterium
CGGGCGTCGCCCTCGGCCTTGTCGGCCAGGTGGACGAGGGCGTCCTCGGTGGCGCTGTGGCCTTCGTGCTCGAGGGCGCGGTCGAGCAGTGTCCGGAGCGCCTGCGCTGAGAGCGGTTCGAGCCGGAACAGTGTCGACCTCGACATCAGCGGCGCGTTGACCTCGAAGTACGGGTTCTCCGTCGTCGCGCCGATGAGGGTCAGCAGCCCTTCCTCGACCGACGGCAAGAGGGCGTCCTGCTGCGACTTGTTGAACCGGTGGACCTCGTCGAGAAAGAGGATCGTCCCCTGGCCGTGCTCGGCGAGGCGTTGCCGAGCCTTCGCCGTCGCCTCCCGCACATCCTTCACACCGGCCGTGACGGCCGACATGGTGACGAACTCCTTGCTCGTCGCGGTGGCGATCAGCATGGCCAGCGTCGTCTTGCCGGTCCCGGGCGGCCCCCACAGGATCACCGACGACAGCCTGTCGGCTTCGATCAGACTCCGGAGCGGCTTGCCGGGCGCCAGCAACTTCTCCTGCCCGGCGACCTCGTCGAGCGTCCGTGGCCGCATCCGCGCCGCCAGCGGTGCCTGCTTCTTCAGCCTGTCCTGCAGCGCAGAGCCGAACAGGTCCTCGGCCATCAGGACTTCGGGGGAAGGACCCGGAGGCCGAGCTCGTCGAGCTGCTTCTGGTCGAGCGGGGCGGGGGCGCCGGTGAGAGGGTCGGCGCCGGACTGGGTCTTGGGGAAGGCGATGACCTCCCGGATGTTGTCCTCGCCGGCCAGGATGGCGGCCAGGCGGTCGATGCCGAACGCGAAGCCCGCGTGGGGCGGTGCCCCGTAGCGGAAGGCGTCGAGGAGGAAGCCGAACCGCTCCTGGGCGCGCTCGGCGTCGATGCCGAGCAGGCCGAAGATCTTCTGCTGAATGTCGGCGCGGTGGATTCGGACGCTGCCCGATCCCAGCTCCCAACCGTTGAGGACGAGGTCGTAGGCCTGGGATCGCACACTGAGCGGGTCGGACTCCATCTTCTCGATGTCATCGGGGTGCGGCATCGTGAACGGGTGGTGGGCGGGCATCGGCCGACCGGCGTCGTCAACCCCTTCGAACAGCGGGAAGTCCGTGACCCAGAGGTAGTGAAGGCCACCCTCGTAGACCGGCGGACGTCCGAGCTCCACGCGCAGGCGCCCGAGGATCGTGCGCACCAGCGGGCGCTCGTCGGCGATCACGAGGATCAGGTCGCCCGGGTTGGCGCCCATCGCCTGGCGCAGCTTGATCTGCTCGTCCTCGCTCAGGAACTTGGTGAGCTGCCCCTCGAGCTCGTTCGCGCGGACGCGGAACCAGGCCAGGCCCTTGGCTCCCCACTGCTTGCACATGTCGGTGAGGGCGTCGACCCGGTTGCGGCTGATGTCGCCCTCCCCCGCGGCGAGGATGCCCTTGATGCACGGCGCCTGGAAGGCCTTGGCCTCGGTGCCAGCGAAGAGTTCGGTGAGCTCGACGAGCTCCATGCCGAAGCGGACGTCGGGCTTGTCACTGCCGTACCGCTCGGCCGCATCCTCCCAAGAGATCCGGGGGAACTCGGACGGCCGCTCGCCGGTGACCGCCTCGGTGGCCGAAGCGACAGCCTCGGTGACGGCGCTCAGCACGTCCTCCTGATCGACGAACGCCATCTCGGCGTCGAGCTGGGTGAAGTCGAGCTGGCGGTCGGCCCGCAGGTCCTCGTCGCGCGCCAGCCGGACGATCTGGAAGTAGCGATCGACGCCGGCGACCATCAGGAGCTGCTTGAACAGCTGCGGGCTCTGGGGCAGCGCGTAGAAGCTCCCGTGCCGCAACCGCGAGGGCACGACGAAGTCGCGGGATCCTTCGGGTGTGGAAACCGTCAGGAGGGGAGTCTCCACCTCCACGAAGCCCTGGTCCTCGAAGCTTCGCCGGATGGCGTTGTTGATGCGTGAGCGCAGACGCAGGTTCCGCTGCATACGCTCGCGTCGGAGGTCGACGTAGCGGTACTTCAGGCGGATGTTCTCGTCGGCCTCGATGCGGTCGGTGACCGGGAACGGAGGTGGCTGCGCGGTGTTGAGCACCTCGACGTCACAGTCCTTGAGCTCGATCTCCCCGGTCGAGATGGCGGGGTTCTCCATGCCGGCCGGGCGTTGGTTGACGGTGCCGGTGATCCGCAGCACGTACTCGGATCGCAGGTCGTGGGCATGGTCGACGACGCACTGCACGACGCCGGTGTGGTCGCGCAGGTCGACGAACGCCAGCTGCTCGCTGTGCTCCCGGCGGCTGGCGACCCAACCACACACCGACACCGTTCGGCCGACGTCGGCGGCGCTGAGTTCCCCGCAGCAATCCGTGCGGAGGGTCATTTCTCTCCCAGCTTTCGCCTCACGTGGTCGACAACCGCTTCCAGCTTGACCTCTTCCTTGTCGTTGCTCTGCAGCGACTGGACCGTGGCGATTCCCCGCTCCAGCTCGTCGGGACCGACGACGACCGCCAGTTGAGCGCCCGAGCGGTCGGCCAGCTTGAACTGGGCCTTCATCGACCGACCGCCGAACGCCTGGTCGGCGCGCACTCCGGCCTCACGGAGGTGGTGCACCACCTTCAGCGCTGCGGAGCCGGTGACGTCGACGACGAACACGTCGACCGCCGCGGGCGCCGCCGGGAACACGCCTTCCGCGTCGCAGGCGAGCAGCACGCGCTCGATGCCGATGCCGAACCCGATGCCCGGCGTCGGCGGCCCGCCGAGCTGCTCGGTCAGGCCGTCGTACCGACCGCCACCGCCGATGCCGTTCTGTGCGGACTCCAGTGCCGGGGCCTGGAACTCGAACGTGGTGCGGTTGTAGTAGTCGAGGCCTCGCACCAGCCGCGGGGCGATCTCGAACGAGATGCCGAGCTCTTCGAGACCGGCTTTCACCCGCTCGAAGTGGACAGCGCACTCCTCGCAGAGGTGGTCGACCATCCGTGGCGCGGTCTCGGTCACGCGCACGCACGATGCACGCTTGCAATCGAGTACCCGCAACGGGTTCTCCTCGATGCGCGCCTTGTGCTCGTCACAGAGCTCCTCGCGGTGCTCGAGGAGAAAGGCGCGTAGGGCGTCGAGGTAGGCCGGGCGACATTTGGCGTCGCCCAGCGAGTTCAGTAGCAGCCGGACCTGCGCGAGCCCAACATCGCCATAGAGGCCCCACGCCAAGGCGATCACCTCGACATCGAGATCGGGGTCTTCGGTACCGAGCGCCTCGACGCCGAGCTGGTGGTGCTGGCGGTAGCGGCCCGCCTGCGGGCGCTCGTACCGGAAGCTGGGCGCCGCGTACCAGGCCTTGAACGGCAACGTGGGCCGGTGCTGCACCCATGCCCGCACGACCGACGCCGTCCCTTCCGGGCGCAACGCGAGGTGCCTGCCGCCCTTGTCCTCGAAGTCGTACATCTCTTTGCGCACGACGTCGGTGCTCTCCCCCACCCGCTCGAACACGCCCATGTCCTCGAACACGGGGCTCACCACGAGCCCGTACCCGGCGCGCCCCACCCGCGTGGCGAACAGCGCGGTCAGTCGCTCCCACCGAGTGGACTCGGGGGGAAGAACGTCGCGCGTGCCGACGGGCGCTTGGAACTCGGCCACGAAGGGAGGCTACTGAGCCCGAAGTCAGTTACGGCCGGAAGCGGAGGAACCGTTGCCGTGACCGGGGAGGATCCGGTAGGCGTCGAAGACCGAATCGACGCGCTTGAGCGTGCCGAGGAGCGACTCCAGGTGCGACGGGTCGCCGAGCTCGAAATCGAAACGCATGTGCGCGACCCGGTCGGACCCGGTGTGGCTGCTCGAAGCCAGGACGTTCACGTGATGGTCGGAAAGCACGGTAGTGATGTCACGCAGAAGCTTCGAGCGGTCGAGGGCCTCGATTTCGATCGACGCCACGAAGATGCCCGCGCCCTCCCGGTCCCACTCGACCTCGATGAGACGGTCGGCGTTGGTTGCGACCAGCGACGCCGCGTTGGCGCAGTCGGCGCGGTGGACCGACACGCCGCGGCCCCGGGTGACGAAGCCGATGATCTCGTCGCCGGGTACCGGCGTGCAGCACCGCGAGAGCCGCACCATGACGTCGTCGAGTCCCTCGACGTGGACGCCGACGGTCTGCTTCCGCCGTGAGGGCCGCGGCTGGCGGGCCGTCGACGGCAGCTGCTCCTCGTGGTCGCCGCCCCGCAGCTCGCGTGCGATGCGCTGCGCCACCGACTTGGCCGACACGTGGCCCTCGCCGATGGCGGCGTGCAGGGCCTCGAGGTCGGCGTAGTTCATCGCCTCGGCGGTCTTGGGGATCAGCGCTGAGGCGGCGATCTTCTGGACCGGAAGACCTTCTCGTCTCAGTGCCTTGGTCAGCTCGTCGCGGCCGGTCTCGATGGCGTCCTCGCGGCGCTCGCGCGAGAACCACTGGCGGATCTTGTTCCTCGCCCGTGGCGTAACGACGATCTTGAGCCAGTCGCGCGACGGCCCCGCGCCCGCCACCTTCGACGTGAACACCTCGACCGTGTCACCCGACGTGAGCGTGGTGTCGAGCGACGTCAGCCGTCCGTTGACCCGCGCCCCGATGCAGCGATGCCCAACCTCGGTGTGGATGGAATAGGCGAAGTCGATCGGCGTGGCCTTGGC
>JAFASB010000484.1 GCA_019244985.1 Acidimicrobiia bacterium
ATCCGAGTCATCAAGACCGAGTCCAAGGGCAAGGGCAACAAGCGCATCCGCCTCGAGGTAACCGATGGGTGATCTGGCCGTGCTGCGCAGCCGCCTCAAGGAGCTCGACCGCGTGGTCGTGGCCTTCAGCGGGGGAGCGGACTCGGCGTTCCTGGCGTGGGTGGCCAACGACGTGCTCGGCCCACAGCGCGCCCTGGCGGTCACCGCGCTGTCTCCATCGCTGGCCGACACCGAGCGCGGCGACTGCGAATCGCTGGCGCGCGAGTGGGGCCTGCGCTGGCGAGGCGTCGAGACCTATGAGCTGGAGCGTGCCGCCTACGTCGCAAACAACGGCGACCGCTGCTACCACTGCAAGGCCGAGCTGATGGACGTGGTTGCGCCGCTCGCGACGGCCGAGGAGGCAACCGTCGTCCTCGGCACCAACGTCGACGACCTCGGCGACCACCGACCGGGCCAGCAGGCCGCAACCGAGCGGGGCGCCGCCTTCCCCCTGGTCGATGCCGGCTTCACCAAGGCCGACGTCCGGAGCGCGTCAAAGGAGCTGGGCCTGCGCACGTGGGACAAGCCGGCGGCCGCCTGCCTGGCTTCGCGCGTTCCCTACGGCACACCGGTCACCTTCGCGGTTCTGGACCGGGTCGGCCGGGCCGAAGCCGCGCTGCACGCGCTCGGCTTCGTGCAGCTACGCGTCCGCCACTACGGCGACGTCGCCCGTCTCGAGCTCGACGTCTGCGACCTGCCCGCCGCGGTGGATCGACGGGACGAGATCGTCGCCGCCGTGAAGGGCGCGGGCTACCGCTACGTCACCCTCGACCTCGAGGGCTTCCGATCCGGCAACCTGAACGGCGATCTCCTATGACAAGCGTCCGCGTGAAGCTCACGTTCCCCGAGCACCTGGTGCGCCAGCCGCTGCTCGCCCGTATGGTGCGGGAGTTCGGCGTGATGCCCAACATCCGCCGGGCCAACGTCGAAGAACGCTTCGGCTGGATCGTGTGCGAGATCGGCGGCGAGGACGACGCCATCGAGCGAGCCATCGGTTGGCTCGAGAACGCCGGCGTCCAAGTGGACCGGCTCGGCGACGTCGTGGAGTCGTAGGCACTTCGCACTCGCAAGCAAAGCTTGCTCGGCGAGCTCAATCGAGCTGCGGGCTCGCGGCGAAGCCGCTCCCCCTCCGCCGCTTTTCTTGGTCGACATCTGCCGGGGCCGCCTTCGGCGGCAAGCGCAGCCGTCGACGGGGGGCCGGAGTTAGACGGGCCTCTCAAGCGTCGGGTCGTAGGCTTTCGCCATCGTCGGCTTCGTCATCAACCTCTTTGCTTGCGCCGCCACGAGCGGGCTGTGCGTCGGCGTGTGGCTGCTCAGCCAGGGCAGCATCGACAAGCTGAACAAGGTCGCCCAGGACCCGACGCTGTGGCGCACCTACAACTTCTGGCCGGTGTGGGTGGTCCTGCCCCTCGCCGCCGTCCTGGTGGTGCATCTGGGCATCGTGCTCGCCATCAACCTGTTCGGCGGTCCGGCTCGACGCCGGCGCAAGGCGATGGCTCGCGAAGCGCGCCGGGCGGCGATGGAGCTCCACCGCCAGGCCCACGAGGCCAAGGCGGCGCGCCGCGACCATCGGACGGCGCGCGTGGAACCCGGCAAGTCATCGGGACCCGAACGGAAGTGGGTCACGGTGATGTTCACCGACATCGCCAACTCGACCCGCCTCACCGAGGACCTCGGTGACGATGCGTGGAGCCGCATCCTGTCGGCCCACCGCGAGCTCGTGCGCAACCTGTTCGTCGCCCACGGCGGCGAGGTCGTAGGCACCCAGGGCGACGGCTGCCTCGGTCGCTTCCCCACTCCGGCCGAGGCCGTGCTCTGCGCGGTCGAGGTCCAGAAGGAGCTCGCTCAGACGCGGAACGACACCAACTTCCCGATGCAGGTGCGGATCGGCATCCACGCCGGTGAGGCGGTCGAGGACGACGGTGACCTCGTCGGTCGTGTCGTGAACGTGGCGGCGCGCGTCACGACGGAGACGAAGCCCGGCGAGATTCTGGTCACCGAGCCTGTCGCCGACTATCTCGGCGGCCAGCTGCGCTTCGAAGACCGGGGCCTCCGCGATCTCCGCGGCCTCACCCAGCCGCGCCATCTGCTCGCCGTGCGTTGGGACGACGAGCCGTCGGCTACTCCTCCTCCGGCACCGGCGTCCACGTCGGGAAGCGGAGATGGGTCACGCCCTGGTGCTCCACCAGCCGCCCCCGCCGGCGCAGCTCATCCAAGCACGCCTCCGCCGCCTCCGGCCCCACCATCCTGAAGTAGTCGGCCGCGGTCACGAGCAGCGGGCCCTGGTCGACGTCTCCCTCGCGCGTGAGGGCGTCGACCTCGAGCGTCGGCCGGCAGGGGTTGGCCGTGTCGACCGCGTAGCAGTGGTAGACGACGCCTTCGAACACCGACAGCGCTCTGATCCGCACGCGGCCGCGGCAGCGCTCAGCCGGCGACGGGTGGCGTGACGAGAAGCGGCTGGGCGTCGCTGTCGTGGGTGCGCCGCCGCGTGCTCACGAAGGCGAGACCGATACCGGCGATGGCGAGGTCGGCGAACACCAGGTTGCGGCGGGCGCTCCGTTGATCGCACGGGGTGCCGACGACGGGCCGCACTGTGGTCTTCGGGCCCACGATGCTGCCGCTACCCCACGGCGGCGGGCACTGGAACTTCACGGTGTCGGGGTTCTGCTGTCTGACGCCCGGCGGCGGCGCGAGCGGCTTGGTGTCGGTCCACGATCGCGTCACCCAGAAGGCGATCGACAGTCCGAACGCGATCAGCAGCGCGACCGCGAACCACCGGCTCTTGAACACGGCGTCAGCGTAGTTGGGGGTCACCCGTAGGCTGCTGGTGGTGGACACCGAGGCCGCAGCCCTCGCCGACGCTGTCGAATCGGCCCTTCCCTCGTGGGTGGAGCGGTCCGTGGCGCGGGTGATGACGGCGTGGAAGGGCGACGTCAGCGGTGACGTGCGCGCTGCGGCTGCCGAGGCCGGTCGGCAGGCCGCAGCCGAAGTGGGCGCGCAGCTGCGGACGCTCTTGGAGGTCGACATCGACCACCAGCGCACGACACCGTTGTCGTTGCTGCGGGGTGCGGTCAGGTTTCCCACGGCTGTGCTCGAGGATGCTGGCGTCCCGCCGGTGCGACGCGACGAACAGCAGGAGCGGCTGTTTCCCGACGACGTCTATGACCTCGCCCCGGCCACGTTCGCCGACGTCGACCCCGCCCTCGCCGACCCCGGCATGGCGTGGGGCGCGGCGAAGGCGTTCCAGCACCTGCAGCGTCACAAGGTGAAGCGGTGAATGAGGTGAGCGGGTGAAGGTTGCGGCCTACGTCCCCGACCTCATGGACCGCTCCAAGGTCGCGGCCGCAGCGCCGGGCGCCACGTTCGTCGCCCGCGCCGACGACCTGGCCGATGTCGAGGCCGATCTCGTCGTCCTCGACCTCACACGGCCCGGAGCCGTCGATGTCCTCCCACGCTTGCACGCCCGCACCGTTGGCTTCTGCCGGCACACCATGCGCGACGTCATTGCTGCGGCCGAGCAGGCGGGCTGCGACCGCGTCCTGGCCCGCTCGGAGTTCTTCGCCGACGTGGCGGGCGCCCTCGCCTAGGCGTCGCCAGCACGCGTCGCTTCGGGCGGGCGCTACTCCTCGCGCTTGGGGGCCTGGTGCCAACCGGCGTCGCTGACGGCCCGGGGCTCGAAGAACAGGCACCCTTCGGGGCAGGCGAACGGCACCTTCTCGTTGGCGTCGACGCGGCAGCGCTCGACGACCTCGCCGGACGCGACGGTGCGGGTCGAGTAGTGCCGGCAGTCGGGACGAACGGCCACAGTCAATTGTCGCGCTGAAGGAGGCGTATCTTCCGTCACATGGCTGTCGCCTGTTTCACCGTCGATCACCTCGACGACGGCACGTCCGACCTTCTCGACGTGTTCGAACGCCGAGGTCTGAGGACAACTGTGTTCGTCGAGGGCCGTCACGGCGAGGAGCGCCCGGAACGGGTCGCGCAATTGGCGCGGCGCGGCCACGAGGTCGGCATGCACGGTTGGGCGCACGAGCAGTGGGACGCCCTCGACGTCGACGAGGAGGAGACGTTGGCGCGGCGGGCGACCGACGCGTTGGCGGCCGCC
>JAFASB010000546.1 GCA_019244985.1 Acidimicrobiia bacterium
AGATGTCTCTCCGTTGGCGATCGCGTCCAGGTCGTTCTCGACCGTGGCCGTGAAGTCGTAGTCGACCAACCGAGCGAACTAGGACTCCAGCAGCCCGACCACGGCGAACGCGGTCCAGGACGGCACCAGCGCGGAGCCCTTTTTCCAGATGTAGCCGCGGTCCTGGATCGTCTGCAGGATCGAGGAGTAGGTGGACGGTCGACCGATACCGAGCTCTTCCAGCGCCTTCACCAGCGACGCCTCGGTGTAGCGGGCGGGCGGCTGGGTCTGGTGGCCCTTGGGTTCGAGGTCGACGACGTTCAGGCCCGTGCCCTCGGCCAGCTGCGGGAGGCGCACCTCCTGGTCCTCCAGGGCGGCGTCGGGGTCGTCGGAGCCCTCGACATAGGCGCGCATGAAGCCCGGGAAGTCGATGATCTTGCCCGACGCCGCGAACTCGGCGTCCTCGCCGGCCGACGACGCGCCGCCAAGCCGTACCTGCACGCTGCGACCGCGCGCATCGTTCATCTGCGACGCGACCGTGCGCTTCCAGATCAGCTCGTACAGACGAAACTCGTCGTCGGCGAGCTCCGACGCCACCTCGTCCGGCGTACGGAATCGGTCGCCCGCCGGACGGATGGCCTCGTGGGCCTCCTGGGCGTTCTTCACCTTCTTGTCGTAGCGGCGGGGCTGGTCGGGCACGTAGTCCGGCCCGTAGAGCTGGCGGGCCTGGTCGCGCGCTGCGGTGATCGCCGTCTCCGACAGCGTCGTGCTGTCGGTTCGCATGTAGGTGATGTAGCCGTTCTCGTACAGGCGCTGGGCGATCGACATCGTCCGCTGCGAGCCGTACCGGAGCTTGCGACCCGACTCCTGCTGCAGCGTGGAGGTCATGAACGGGGCGTACGGCGAGCGCTTGTAGGGCTTCTCCTCGACGCTGCGCACCGCGAACTCGCTGTCCGCCAGCCGCTGCGCCAGACCGGACGCGCCGACCTCGTCGAGCACGACTGCTTCCGCATCGGAGGCCATGCGCCCCGACTCGTCGAAGTCGCGCCCACTCGCCAACCGCTTGCCGTCGACGGCGACGAGCCCGGCGCCGAAGCTTCCCTCGTCGGTAGCGAACGTGCCCTCGATGTCCCACCACGACGCCGAGCGGAACCGCATGCGGGCCCGCTCGCCGTCGACGATCATCCGGGTGGCGACACTCTGCACGCGGCCCGCCGACAGCTTCGGCATGACCTTCTTCCAGAGCACTGGCGAGACCTCGTAGCCGTAGAGGCGGTCGAGGATGCGACGCGCCTCCTGGGCGTCCACCAGCCGACGGTCGAGCTCACGCCAGTCGTCGACGGCCCGCTCGATGGCGCCGCGCGTGATCTCGTGGAACACCATGCGCTTGACCGGAAGTCGGGCGGGCGGCGACAGGACCTCGAGCAGGTGCCACGCGATCGACTCACCTTCGCGGTCCTCGTCGGTCGCGAGGAACAGCTCGTCGGCGTCCTTGAGAAGGCGCTTGAGCTTCGCCACCTGCTGGCGCTTCTCGGGGTTGACGATGTAGAGCGGCTTGAAGTCGTGCTCGATGTCCACGCCGAGCCGGGCCCACGCCTCGCCCTTGTGGGACGCGGGCACCTCGGCGGCGTTGCGCGGCAGGTCGCGCACGTGCCCGATCGACGACTCCACGATGAAGTCGTCGCCCAGGAAACGGGAGATCGTCCGCGCCTTGGCGGGCGACTCCACGATCACGAGGGGCTTGGCCATAGGGGAACGAGGTTGGGCGGGACTGGCGGGCAATGTCAAACAGCGGCCCCCCGGCGGGACCGCTGTCTGACGCCCGCGTCAGTGTCTACAGAGAGTGGTTCTAGCGACGCTTGGCGCGCGGCTGCGCCGGTCGGGCGGTCGTCGCGGTCGTCGCCGCCTTCTTCTTGGCGGCCCGTTTGGCGGGTGCTTTGGTCGTGCGTTTGGCCGCCGTCTTGGTGCCCGCCGCGCCCGATGGGAGGGCGGCTTTGAGGTCGGCCTCGAGATCGGTCTTGGCCTTCCGCAGCTGCTGCCGGAGCTCGTGCTCCTCGTCGCCGAGGTCGTAGATCCAGCGGTCGAGCGCCTCGAGGGCGATCTTCTCGGGCGGGTCCCCGGGGCCGACACCGGTCTCGGGCACCAGTGCCTCGACCTTCGCCTCGTCGCTGGTCATCGACGCCACCTGTCGCTTGGAGAAGGCGACGGCGATGATGAGCACGACGAGAGCGGCGCCAGCGATCCCGTAGCGGGCGCCGTCGTTGTTGCGCAGGCTGATGACGGCCGGGAGGATCAGCAGCGAGACCAGGTTCATGACCTTGATCAGCGGGTTCAGCGCCGGGCCGGCAGTGTCCTTGAACGGGTCGCCGACGGTGTCGCCGATGACGGCGGCCTTGTGGGCCTCGGACCCCTTGCCGCCGTGGTGGCCGTCCTCGATGTACTTCTTGGCGTTGTCCCACGCCCCGCCCGAGTTCGACAGGAACACCGCCATCAGCTGCCCGGTGAGGATGACCGCGGCCAGGAAGGCACCGAGGGCGAGGTAGTTGATGCCGAAACCGATGACGACCGGCGTCAGCACGGCGAGCAGGGCCGGCGTCGCCAGCTCCCGCAGCGCCGAGGTCGTGCAGATGTCGATGACCCGGCCGTACTCCGGCTTCTCCGTGTAGTCCATGATCCCGGGGTGCTCGCGGAACTGGCGGCGCACCTCCTGGACCACGGTGCCCGCCGAGCGGCCGACGGCGCGGATGGCGAGGGCGGAGAACATGAACGCCACCGATCCGCCGATGAGCAGACCGATGAACGTCTTGGGCTCGGCCACGTTGATCTGGGTGGCGATGTCATGGAACAGCGCCGAGCCCGTTTTGCCGAGGTTGAGCTCGGTGCCGATCGTCTCGATGAACGAGGCGAACAGGGCCACAGCGGCGATGACCGCCGAGCCGATGGCGAAGCCCTTGGTCACGGCCTTGGTCGTGTTGCCGACAGCGTCGAGGCTCACCATGATCCGCTCGGGCTCACCCTCGAACTCGCCGGACATCTCGGCGATGCCCGCGGCGTTGTCGGCGACCGGGCCGAAGGTGTCCTCGCTGACGACGACACCCGTGGTCGCCAGCATGCCCATGCCGGCCAGCGCCACCAGGTACAGCGAGAACTGGATGTTGCCGCCGCCGAGGGCGAGCGCCACACCGAGGGTCACGGCGATGGCGATGATGGCGAACACCGTCGACTCGAGCCCCGAGCTGATGCCCGAGAGCACCGTCGTGGCCGGACCGGTACGCGACGCCTCCGCGATTTCCTGGACCGGCGATGTCTCCGTCGACGTGTAGTACTCGGTCAAGCGGCTGACGACCTGGGCGAGGACGAGCCCGACGACGACCGCGCCGAAGCACCGCCAGCCCTCGTTGGACAGAGCCCCCGGATGGTGGTGGTTGCCGACGTAGAAGACGGCCACCGCCGCCGTGCCGATGATCGTGAGAATGCCGGCGGTCAGGAAGCCGCGGTTGATCGGCGCCATCGCCGACTTGTCCTTGTCCGTGGCGCGTACGGCGAACACTCCGACGATCGACGCCAGCACGCCGATGGCGCGGGCGATCAGCGGGAAGATGAGCCCCAGCGCCGG
>JAFASB010000026.1 GCA_019244985.1 Acidimicrobiia bacterium
CCCTCTCGTGGATCGGGCCCGGCAGCCTCGGGCTGGCCAAGGCGACGACCCACGGCCCGTGGGCCGACATCTACGTCCGGTCCATCGGCCCCGACATCCCGGGCGTCCTGTGCAGCGTGATCAAGCCTCCGGGAGTGACGTGTCCCTCCTGACGGCCGTGTCCCGGTTCAGGCTGCGCGTCATCGCAGTGGTTGCGGCCGCCGGTCTGCTGGTGTCCTCATGCTCGGTGGTCGGCGGGGGAGGGGGCGGGCACTACGCCCTCAGCGCCTGGTTTCCAAAGACCGTCGCCTTGTTCAAGGACTCCGAGGTGCGCGTCCTCGGTCTCCCCGCAGGGACGGTCACCAAGGTCACGGCCGTCGGGGACAAGGTGCGAGTCGACATGCACGTCAAGAGCAGCGTGCCGGTTCCGGCGGACGTGCACGCCACGATCGTCCCGCTTTCGCTGATCGGTGAGCGCTACGTGCAGTTGTTCCCCGTGTGGACGGACGGCGAGGCGAAGGCTCGTAGCGGCGAAGTGATCCCGATGGAACGCACCGAGGTGCCGGTGGAGCCCGACGAGGCGCTGGGCGCGCTGAAGAAGTTCCTCGACAGTCTCGACCCGGCCGCGACCGGCCGGCTCGTCCAGAACGCCGCGAACGACCTTCAGGGCAACGGGCAGACGTTCAACGACGCGGTCTCCAACCTGAGCACGCTGGCGGGCACGCTGGCCGACAAGGACCAGCAGCTCGGCGACATCATCGACAACTTCGACAAGTTCACGTCCGTGCTGAGCACGCGCGAGGTCCAGCTCGGCAACGTCATGGACTCCTTCGCCAATCTCACCAGCCTGCTGTCCGAAGAGCGCACGGCGATAGAGAGCACCGTGCACAACCTCGGCAGCGTCTCCACGGATGCCTTCGACCTGCTCAGTGTGAACCGGGCGGCTCTCGACAAGGACCTCACCCAGCTCACGCGCGTGCTGCAGTCGGTGAAGGTCAACATCGGGTCGGTCCAGCAGCTGCTCGACGCCGGGCCCCTGCTCGTCAACGGGCTGCAGAACGCCTATGCCCCCCAGTACCACCGCATCGACCTGCGTACGCAGGTTAGCCCCCTCGTCGGGACCGACCTTGCGGAGCTTGGGCTACCGGTCGTCTGCCTGCCGATCGACGTCAACTGCACGCCGACCGTGCCGGCCGGGACTGCAGCGGCGCGCACCGCCGCTCCGTCGGCTGCCACTGCGCCCGCGGCGGCGACACAGCCCCCTCCGGCCGCCGCATCGGCGGGGCCGGTGGCGCCGTCGTCTACGACCACGTCAACGACAGCCGCGCCGCCCAACCCCATCGATAGCATCCTGCGACTCTTGGGTGGCGGCACCGCCAAGGCGGGCATCATCAACCCCGGGCCCGCCGCCAAGGCCAGCGGGCTCGGGCTGGGCAGCTTCCTCAAGGGAGTCGCTCGCTCGCTGACGGGGGTGTTCGGATGATCCGATCGCACCTCTCGGCGCGAGCCGGTGGCGCCTTGCTCGTCGCCATCGTGATGGCGACGCTTCTCGCTGCGTGCGGTGGTGGGACCTACCACGTGACGGCGACGTTCGACGACGTCGGCGACCTGCAGAAGTCGGGCGCCGTGCAGGTGGCCGACGTGCGCGTCGGCAAGATCAGCAGCATCAAGCTCACCAAGGACTTCCGGGCGAAGGTCGGTATGTCGATCGACAGCGGCGCCCACATCCCGAAGAACTCCGAGGCGCTGGTGCGCACGACGTCGCTCCTCGGTGAGAAGTTCATCGAGCTGCGACCGATGGCTTCGCCGACGCAGACGCCGTACCTGACGAACGGCGACGTGGTCACCCGCACGCAGCAGGCGCCCGAGCTCGAGTTCGTGGCCGACGCCGCCATCGAGCTGTTGGGGGCAGTCAACAGCAACGACGTCGCGACGCTGGTGCAGACCGGCGCCCAGGCGTTCCAGGGCCGGGGCCCCGAGCTCAACCGGTTGCTGTCGGACCTGTCGACGATCAGCGCCACCCTGGCCAGCCGCACCCAGCAGCTCACCTCGATCATCGACAACCTCGACCGGGGCGCGCAGACGCTCGCCGGCGGGTCGGGCGACCTCAAGACGCTGCTGACCAACCTGGCCACGACCTCGCAGATCCTCGCCGACAACCGCCAGAAGGCGGTCGACGCCGTGCAGCAGCTCAGCCGCCTCGCCGCTGTGCAGAACGACGTGCTCGACAAGTACCACCAGAACCTCGACACCCAGATCAAGCAGGTCGACGCCATCCTCGCCGTCGCCGCCACCCAGACCCAGCAGCTCGGCACCGTCGTCGACTTCCTCAACCAGTTCGTCTACGCCCTGCCCAAGGCGATCCCCGTCGACTTCACGCAGGTCTATATGTGGGCCGTCCCCTGCACCAACGATTCACGCAGTCCGTCGAACTGCTTGACCGGCTGATGAGCAAGCGCACCCTCGCCAACCTTGCCGTGTTCGTGGTCGTCGGGCTCGCGTTCGTCGCGTGGGCGGCCACCAGCCTCCTGAAGATCGACGCCATCACCAACCCCTACGTCCTCAAGGCCGACTTCTCGAACGCAGTGGGGCTCCTGCCTGGGTCCGAGGTCGACTACCTCGGCGTCACCTACGGCACCGTGTCCTCCGTCGACCGCATCGACGGCGGCGTCCGCGTGACGATGAAGATGAACCACGGCAAGAACGTGCCCGACAACTCGAGCGCCAACATCTTCCGAAAGTCGGCGCTGGGCGAGCAGTACATCGAGTTCGA
Organism: Acidimicrobiia bacterium; assembly: GCA_019244985.1. Taxonomy (GTDB): domain Bacteria; phylum Actinomycetota; class Acidimicrobiia; order Acidimicrobiales; family AC-14; genus CADDZP01. Next base: position 2,753 of record JAFASB010000026.1, read on the forward strand.
TCCGCCCCAGGGCTACACGAACGGGGGCCCGTACTACGCCAAGGACACCGTGGTCCCGATGTCGCGGACCACGGTGCCGCTCGAGTTCTCCGAGCTGCTCCGCTCGGCCGGCCGCCTGGTGAGCGCGATCCCGCCCGATGCCGTCAACACCCTGGTTCACGAAGCGGCGGTCGGCGTGAACGGCCGGGTCGACTCCCTGCGGGGCTTGGCCGACGCGGGCGACAAGCTCAGTCAGATGCTGGTGGCGCGGTCGACGGCTCTCGACCGCCTGGCCACCAACAACACCCAGCTCACCGACGTGTTCACCGAACACAGCAACTCGCTGTCGCAGTCGGCCACCGACCTCCGCAACATCGCCGACTCACTGAAGAACGCGCGTGGTGACACGACGATCCTCCTTCAGCGGGGCTCGCAGCTCCTCGGCACGGCGGCCGACCTCGTCGCCAACCACAAGGCCGATCTCGACTGCGACCTCAAGACCCTCGAGCTGGTGACGGACGTCACGACGACCCCCCAGAACCTCGCCGGGCTGCAGACAGTTCTCAGCGCCGCACCCGTCGCCTTCGGCGACCTGTGGGACGCGTCCGACGTCGACCCCATCCCCGGCTATCCGAGCGACCCCGTGTCCCCGGTGAAGCGGTGGGTCCGCGTCGGCTTCAAGGTGAACCTCACCTATCACCCGGCGCCCCAGTTCGTCCCGCCCAGGACGCTGCCGCCGGTCGCCGAGGTCCCGGCGTGCGTGTCGCCGCTCCATGCCAATGCCGGCGACTACGTCCCTGCGTCGACGACGGTGAGCCCGAGCGCCATCCTTGCCACCACGGGCGGCACCACGGCGCTTGGCTTCGCCCTCGGTTTGCTGGCCGCCGCCCTGATCATTCGCGAGACGTTCAAGGGCCTACGCTCGAACGAGTGAGTGATTTTTTCGCGTCGGGAACGCCGACGCCGACGCCGACACCCGTCGACGAGGAACCTGCGCAGCCCGCCGAAGCGGCGACGCCAGAGCCTGAGGCGCCAGCCGAGGGGCCCTCGGAGCCGCGCAAGGCTGTCAGCAGTACCGCCTTCCGGGCGGCCGTCGCCTTGGCCGTCGTCTTCTTTCTCGGCACGATCGTCGCCGCCCTGTTGGCAGCCCAGCAGCACCGCCAGCTCCAGCAGAGCAAGGACGCCCGCGCCGGGGTCGAGCAAGTCGCGTCGCGGTTTGCCAGCGCCGTGCTGACCTACGACTACCGGGACCTCGACAAGACCAAGGCCTCAGTGCTCGCTCTCTCGACCGGCAAGTTCCGCACCGACTACGACCAGAACTTCGGCGGGCTGTCCGAGCTCTTCACGGCGACCAAGGGCCAGTCCACCGCCACCGTGAAGGACGTCTTCGTCAGCGCCATCGAGCACGACACGGCTACGGCCATCGTCGTCCTCGACGAGCGGGGTCAGGGCACGTCCGGCCAGCGGCTCAACGTCGACTGGTACCTGCGTCTCAGCCTGGTGAAGGTGAAGGGCAACTGGCGGGTCGACGACCTCATCAACCTCAACTTCGCTGGTCAGGGCGCCCAGCCTGTACCCGCGCCCTCGGGTCAGACGACGCCCACCACAGCCCCCGCGAAGTAGTTCTGCCAGCCCGATATGCTCCCGCCCCGCTAACGGGCGACAGGGATCGCGGAATGGCCGAAGACGACAACGAAGAAGAGTTCGAAGAACAAGAGCCGGAGGACCTCGACGAGGAGGACCTCGAGGCTCTGAGGGAAGACGAGGACATCCTCGAAGAGGACGACGACGAACTCGGCGACGACGACGCGCTGGCGGACGACGAAGACGAGGACGAAGAGGGTTCCGCCGCTGCGGCTGGAGGCGGCAAGGCCACCAAGGCCGCCGCGTCCGACGACGAGGACGAGGAAGAAGAGGACGAGGAGATCCTCGACGCCGACGACGTGGAGGCCAGCCTCGACGTCATCCTCAAGGACCGCCTGGTCGTCGAGGACGAGGACGAGGACGAAGAAGAGGAAGAAGAGGTCCCCGACCCTGAAGAGCGGGCCGAGGGCACGACCAAGGTGGCGCCGAAGCGGCCCGACGAGTTCGTCTGTCAGTCGTGCTTCCTGGTCAAGCATCCGAGCCAGCTGGCGGACTCCAAGAAAATGCTCTGCAGGGACTGCGTCTAAGGTCACACGACGTGCCCTACAGAAACGTGGTCGTCGGCACCGACGGTTCTGAGACGGCCGAGTACGCCGTGCGGCATGCGGCTCAGCTGGCCAAAGCCAACGGTGCCCGTCTGACTGTTGTGACGGCCTACACGCCGCGCCCGGAGGAGGAGGCCA
>JAFASB010000202.1 GCA_019244985.1 Acidimicrobiia bacterium
ATCGCCATGACGGTTCCGATCATCACGATTGCGCCGATGCCGAAGCGGCGCAGGCGGTCCACGGCGGCCCGCCTCAGACCTTCGAGGCGCGAGCGCGGTGGCGCACGGGCCGGCCGCGGTGGTCGACCGAGCCAGCTTCAACATCGACGGCGGCGCGCAGGAGGGTGGTACGGCCCGAGGCAATCGAGGCCAGCGGGGCGATGCCGATGTAGGCCTTGGCCCGAGGGCCAGGAACGCGTTCGGTCACGGCGTATGCGATGAGGTGGTCCGAGCCCGAGCCGTCGTCGTCGCCGCACTCGGCGACGATCGGCGCGTCGGGAGCGGGAGGGGGGTCGCTGGCCTTGCGGACCACGACGTAGCCAGGCCCGCCTGCGACTTGGATGCGTCCGAGGCTTGCCTTGGTGGCGAGGGCGGCCCAGGTGAACAGCGTCTCGCCTTTGAGCGGAGACCAGCTGACCACGACAAAGCCGACGCAGCCACCCAGGATCGACAGCCACAAGAGGAGCCAGCGCAGGTGCAGGAACGGGGTGATGACCGAGGCCACGAGCAGGCCACAGAACGCGCCGCCGCCGACGGCCACCATTGCTGCGAGCCGGATGGTTCGGGGAAGCGTGATGTGCTTGCCCAACGACCCGATACGGGTCGGTCCGGGACGCAACAGCGAGGTGGCCGCCAGCATGACGGGCGCGCCGGACGACTCAGACGCCATGGCCGGTCCTCAGGGGGGATTGAGAGCGTGGACCCGATGGGCCTACTGGCCGCCCTTGGACGTCTGGGAGTTGCCGGTCTGGAAGACCGAGTTCATGACCCGCTTGCCGATGTCGAGGCCCTGGCCGACGAAGGCGAGGTTGAACAGGAAGCCGCCGATGATCATCGTGCCGATCAACGACGTGAAGGCCTTGCCGATGCGGCCCCCAAGGAGGGCCTTGATGACGAGGATGCCGCCCACGACCACGGCCACGATGGCCAGGACGGTGGCGAAGGACTGGATGATTGAGCCGACGCCGCCGCTGAAAAAGGACGTGGTGTCGTTCTTGGGGTCGAAGGTGGATGCTGCACTTGCCGGTGCGGCGAAGAGAAGGACGGGAGCGACGGCCACGACGGGTGTCAAGATCCCGACCCTTGCGCACCTGCGTCCCGGCCGCCGCCGATCTGGCATCCGGCTTTGGTGGTGGCGGTGATGTTGGGCCTGACGGCGGGCGTCGTGGCCGGCCTCGAACGGTCGCTTGCGAATGGATAGGGACAGAGAATGCATGGCGGTTCTGTTTCCTCCCCTTGAGGATTGTTGGGTTCGAGGAGGCTCCGGCGCTGGGGGCCTCCACCCGTGACCCTTGCCGTCGGCCCCGCGCGCGGTTAGGGGCTAACCGCGCGAAACGTGCGCGGCGACGGACAGTTCGCGCGCGAGTCGGGAGTGCCGCGCGAGGACAGGCAGGGTTGCAGACGCCTGGATGCTCCTGGCGTCGGTCGTTGAGGTGGCGGTGCCCCGCGACCCCTCAAGGCTCAACTCGGCCGGCCCTCGAGGGCGAGTCGAACGGCGATGTCGCGGGCAGACGCTGTGGGGTCTTCGGCCACCAGGCGCCGGGCTCGATCCCAGGAGTCGACGAAAGCCTTCTCGGGGTATGGCGTGACCCGCAGCGCCCCGTCGACGACCTTGAGGGCCCGGGCGGCCCAGGCTCTCGCCTCGGTGACGTCCGAGGTCAGCGGTCGGCCCCGTGGTGACGCCGCTGCGAACCAGTCCAAGAGCGCAGCCGCTCGGGCATGAGGCGTCGGGGTCCGCGCCCAGTGGCGCGGCGCGGCCGGGCCGAGGACGCTGGTGCGGGCGGCGACCTGGGCCACCGTCGGCCCGTCGGACCACGCCACCGTGTCGCCCACGGCCGAGAACGACGTGTCAGGCCAGGAGCGGGACAGGACCTCGGCCACACCGGGAAGGGCTTTGCGCCGACCGGTCGACGCCTCGAACGCCGCCGCCGCGGCCACGCTGCTCGTCGCCGTGGGTGCGCCGGCGGCGGTGCGGTGCTTGCCGCAACGCCCGGAGGGATGCTCGGTGGACAACGAGCACCGACGCCCCGAGCCATCGACGAGAAAGGCGTTGCATCGAGGCATGGCTTCTCAGTCGGCCGTGGCCAACGGTGCCGTCAACCCGCCTGGCGCCACAGGTTCTCGGGGGGCGGCGGGGGAAGGGGAGCTCGCGGCGGGGCCGGGGTGCCGGCTCCTCCGCGGTCGGCTCCTCTATCGCGCTTGGGCAGCCGCTCGAGAATGGCAGCCCGGTCGTCGGGCTCATCTGGGTTGGCCTCGTCGGGCTTGCGCAGGTACAGCGTCCGCACGTCGCGGTAGCCCTTGCCGTAGGTCATCTTGGCCCGGCCTCTGGTGGTGATCTCCTCCAGGCCGGGCTCGTCGATGATCACGATCGAGTTGTTGGAGGTGCTGACGCCGAAGCCGATGCGCCGGCATTGCTGTTTGATGGTGGAAGGGAGGTTCTGCACGATCGGGTGCTGGGTGGCCATCACCAGGTAGATGCCCGCGGCCCGGGCCTTGCGGGCCAGGGAGTCGATCCCCTTGTTCACCCGGTCCCAGTCACGCATTTGCTCGCGCACGTTGCTGGGCTTGCGGAACAGGTCGGTGCACTCCTCGATGATCACGATGATGTAAGGCAGGTCGAGTGGGTGACGCCGACCGTCGGGCCCAGGTCCTTCCTGGGCCGCGATGTGGCGGGCATCGGCCAGCTTCTTGGGTCGTGCCACCTCGGGCCGGGACGGGTCAGACATCAAGGCGTAGCGGCGGTCCATCTCAGCCACCGTGTCGTCCAGCAGCTCGGCGGCGGCCGCGTAGAACGAGTCGGCCGGTGTCTGTTGATCACAGAAGCCGGTGACGTGGGAGAGGTGCCGGATCGACTGCAACTCGTTCTTGGGCTCGATGCAGCGCAGCTCGAGCACGTCGGGGGAGTTGTTGTGACAGAGCTGGCAGATCATCGAGGAGATGAGTACGGACTTGCCCATGCCCGAGGAGCCAGCCACCAACAGGTGGGGGAGCTCGGTGTCGAAGTTGTAGACCATGAGCTCGCCGTCTGCGCCTACCCCAACGGCCCAGGTTGTGTCCGACACGCCCGGTTGGGGTGGGCGCAGGATCTGCTCGGCGTAGTCCATGAACAGGTAGGTCTTGGCGAGCGGGTCGGTCCGCCCGGCCAGGATCCGGAAGTGGTCGGCGACGTCGAGGGTCTCGACGGAGATGAAGCCGTAGGCGGTGGTGGCACGCAACGACGGCACCCGGTCGCGTACCTCCTCAACGGCGAGGCCCGGCGCGGTGGAGAACTCCGCCTCGAGGATGCCCCGCTCGTTGGTGGCGCTGGTGAGCAGGGTGGGTGTGGTGCCACCGGCCCCGGTGAGTTTGCAGGCCCGGAATGAGGCGTCCCAGTCCATACGGTCGAGGGACTTGCGCAGCACCGCCACGGGTGGGCGGAGCTCGACCTGGTCGGGCGGGTCACCAAAGACGATCGACACGATCTCTGATGGCAACGTCGAGCCCTGGTCGGTCACGCTGAGGCGGCTCACGCGTAGCCACGGAGCTTGCACGCGGTCCGCGATGTCGCGCTGAAGGAAGGTCACGTCCTCGGGCGTGAGGTCACCGGTCAAGCGCCAGCGCGTTTCAAAAAGCACACCAGGTGTGTCCTCGGCGGTGAGTGAGGTTGTCGAGACGTGGATGGGCTGGGGCTTCTTGAGCGACCGGAAGGCCTCGCCGAACACGTAGGCGATCGCGAGATCCCGGGTCGCGGGGTCGACGCCGGGGCGAAGATGAGCGTCTGGCCCCAGAGGTCCCAAGCTGTGCGTGACGACGAAGGCGAGCCCACTCGCAGCGCCGAACACAGGCAGACCGTCGACGTCGACGGTCGGAGCAGGCGAGATGACCACCGTGTCAGTGCCCAAGGTGGTGGCCAAGGCGGGCGCGTGGGGCTGGTAGCGCTGGTAGTCGACGCCAGGAGGGATCTGGAAGGTCACCTGGGTGTGGGTCGGCACACCACCCTGGGGCAGATCGTGAGCGGCGACAAAGGTGGGCACGGGTGCGCCCAGGCGGGCGATGGTGCCCCAGCGCTGTTCCCAGGCGGCGCGCAGTTGGCCTTCGCGCCGCCAGGGCTCCCCCGCCACCCAGACATAGGCGCCGGCGCCGGCGCTCAGGACCCCGATGATGAGCCCTCCCAGTGCAGCGAGGGCGACCGCAGGCGTCCCGATGTCGGCCCCGAAGCGGGGCGCGACCACGAGGGCGCACACCAGGCCCCCCGCGAGGCCGGTGATGGCGCCGGCGGGAACGGCTCGCGTAAGTGTGTGGCGCGCCGCCTCGAGCGTGTCGCGGTTGAGGGTTGCTGCGGGTGCGGGTTGGCCGTGGCGATGCCGGCACAGGGCCGCCACCAACTGGGCGCAGCCGAACGCGCCGATCCCGTTGAGAATGGGGTGGCGAAGCCCCGCGGGATGCAGACTGGCGACCGAGGCGAGTGCGTTGCCGGCGAGGATGGTGAGCCAGGCCATCGGCACCGCGGCGGCCACAGAGATCCACGCTGACAGGCGCGTGGGAGGCCACAGCCCCGCCTCGTCGCCACCTGTAGGCCCGAATCCGAAGAGCTCGAGGGGATGCAGCAGCGACGCCGCGGTTGCGCGGGCACCTATAGCGAAGGTCATGGCGCCCGAGCCCTCCTCCCAGTGTTCAGCAGGCGGCCACAGCGCGATCGTGCAGCACAAGAACAAAACGGCGGCAACGAGGGCAGGGACGAACGCGACCGCGGCGACGGCGAGGCCGCCACCCACGATGGCCAGGACGGTCAGGCGCCCTTCGCTCCAGGGGTTCTGGTTGCGGCGTCGGCGGGCGGTGGCGGTGGCGGGCAACGCTTACACCTCCACGGGGGCCCGGAACGTGCTGGGCACGGAAAGTTGGCTATGGAACAAGGCGAGTAGATCGGCGCGGGGCCGTGTCGGTCCGCCCAGCAGCGCCCGCAGCCGGCGCACCAGGCGGTCGTGGCGGCACACGCCCACCCCGTCGCGGGGCCGCAGGGCCCACAGGTGGTGGCGAGCCTCGTCGTTGGAGGGCCACACCACGATGAGACCCTTCATCCGGGCCCGGATGGGCAGATGCGGGCTGAGGCGATCGATGGCCATGCCTAGCGTTCGCGCATCCGCGTCGCGGAAGGAATCGATGCCCCGATGGGAGCGGCGACCGGGGCCGGTCCAGTAGAACCCTCCGCGCCAGCACTTGGAGTCGAGGACCACGACGCGTCGGCCCCGTACCACGACGTGGTCGATGTTCAAGCGGCCGTGGTCAGAGGGCAGGCTGGGCATCACGAGATCGTGGAAGACGTAGACGTCGTCGTCCTGGGCGAATGTCCGCCCCAGAAGGCGGGCTGTGGCTACCTCGCCGCGCTGGCCGGCGGCCACCTTGCGCGGATCGAGGGTGGTGGCAGCGCCGAGGAGTGCACCGGGCTGGCCGTACGCGAACACCGGGGTCGTTCCTTTCCGGGGCGTGGACGGGAACGCCCCAACGGGCGCGCACCTTGCCGAGCTTCCACGTCGGCGCCGCCGGGTGCGCGCCGCAATCCGCGGGCGAGCTCTCGCCGTCGGCCGAGGGGGCCAACGACGCGCTCGGCAACGTGATGTTCAGGCACAGGTCGGGGGCCGCCGCCACAGTGGCCTGGTGGGTGGCCCGCGCCGCGTCCCCGGTACTCAAGGAGATCGTCTGCAATGCACGTGTTCAGTCATGGTCTGAGCCCCCTCGTCGTGAACGAGCAACGAGCGCTGCATGTCGCTGCCGACGTGGCGCTGATCTTGATGATCGTCGCCACGCTCAGGTGCGTCTTCGCGTTGTTGCTGGGACGCGTTGGTACAGCCTTCGCGGCCTTTTGGATGTTTGGGTTCGCAGCTCTGTTCTTCGGTGACTACGGCCCCGACGCGGTGCGTTGGGGGGCTCGGGCGGTGGATGCCACTGGAGCGCGCGGGGCGATGTCCTTGGTCGTGCTCATCGCAGTGGGAGTCGTGAGCTGGCGGGGCGCCATGCGGCTGGCGCGGCTCGTGGCCACCCTGGTCGCCCGCGCGTCGTTCCTGCTGTGCCGAAAGCTCGGCCCGCTGCTGGAAACCGTCGCGCAGCGCCAGCGGGCGCGCCGCGCCGCGCTCGCCTCGGCCCTGGCCCCGC
>JAFASB010000213.1 GCA_019244985.1 Acidimicrobiia bacterium
AGGTTCATACCTCGCAGTACTAGGTATAGGACCGCCTTCGTCAAGCGAACACGCACGCCGGCTGGGCGATCCGTACACTTTGTCCACGTGGACGAGCGGCACGCCCCGGAGTCCATCGTTCCCGACCGCCGTGACAGCTTGGCGGCCCGCTTGCGCCGCGCCTTCAGCGTCGTGCTCGTGGGGATCGGCGTCACGGCCCTCGTGTCCGCCGGCGTGTTCGGCTACGTCTTTCTCAAGGCGCGGCCCGAGGAGCATCGGCTTCTGCTCGCCGGTCAGGAGGCCCGCCTGGCCCACCTGGCGATGGTCGACCAGGAGACGGGGATCCGCGGCTTCCTCCTCAGCGGCCAGCGGCAGTACCTCGAGCCGTATCTGAGCGGCACGCGCGACCTGCGGACCGAGGAGGCGTTGTTGGTCCGGGACATCGGCGGCGACCGAGGCCTCGCCCACCTCCTCATCGACCGCCGCGTCGCGGAGCAGGCCTGGTTCGACCAGTGGGCAACACCGGCCGTCCAGGGCCAGCCGCTTCGTGACCCCGCCCAGCTGGACGCATTCGTCGCATCCGGCAAGACGCTGTTCGACGCCTACCGCCAGAAGCACGCGGTGCTGACCACTGCCGTCGACGCGCGACGCAACCGCGCCATCAACGCGGAAGGGCTCGCCCTGGGTGTCTGTGCGGTGGTGGAGCTCGCCGTGCTCCTGGCGACGGCCCTGCTCGCCCGACGTCAGAGCCGCCGGCTGGAAGCCGTGGTCGTGCCGCCGGTCGCCGACCTCGTCGACGTCATCGGACGCGTGCGTGACGGTGACCTCGACGCGCGCGTTTCGGGGGACGGTCCTGCCGAGCTGCACGAGATCGGCGTCGGGCTCACAGAGATGACCGAAGCGCTCGCCGAGGCGCGGCGTCTGAGCGAAGCACGGCAGGAGGAGCTCGCCGAGCAGGCCGAGCGGCTCAACCGCGTGCTGACGATGTCGCGCGAGGTCGCCGGGAGTCTCAACCTCAAGTACGTCCTGCGCGCCGTCGTGACGAGCACGGTGTCGCTCGGGCCGTTCACCAAAGTCGTGGTGTGGCTGCTCGACGAGCCCGAGACCCGGCTGTACGTGGCCTACGACTCGTCGGTCACCGCCGGGCGAGTCGGCACGGTCGAGGAGCTGGAGTTGGGTCGAGACCTCGTCGGGCAGGCCGCCCAGTACGGCCGCACGATGACGCGCGGCGTCGACAACGTCTTCCGGACGGTCGTGGGTCACGACATGGAGGTATCGGGCGTCGCCGTGCCGATGGTGGTGGGAGCACGCGTGATCGGCGTGCTCAAGTGCTTCGCCGAGCCTCCCGCCGCCGTCTCTCCGATGACGATCGAAGTCCTCGAGACGCTTGCGTCGCAGGCCGGCACCGCCGTCGAGGCCGCCCGCCTCCACGAGCGCACCGAGCAGCTCAGCCAGACCGATGCTCTCACCAGGCTGTTCAACCGCCGCCGGCTCGAGGCCGACCTCGAGGCCGAGTGCTACCGCGCCACGCGCTACGGGCGTCCCTTGGCGTTCGTCATGCTCGACGTCGACCACTTCAAGCGTTTCAACGACCGCTTCGGCCACCAGCGCGGTGACGAGGCGTTGGAGATGGTTGCCAAGGTCGTCGCCGAGTCGGCGCGCGACAGCGACACGCCCTACCGCTTCGGCGGGGAGGAGCTCGCCGTGCTGTGTCGGGAGACCGACGCCGCGGGGGCGGCCGAGTTCGCCGAGCGCCTGCGGGCCGGGATCGAACGGCGTCTCAAGCCCGAGGGCATCACCGCGTCATTCGGCGTTGCCGCCGTCGGCCCGGGGACGTCCTCACCCGGCGAACTCGTGCAGGCCGCCGACAAGGCGATGTACGCGGCCAAGCACGCGGGGCGCAACCAGGTCGCGATCGCCGGGGCATCCGGCGTCGATCAGCCCGCGAAGCTGAACTGAGCGCGGCCCGCGCGGTTACGGCGTCCGTTGACGCGGGTAGTCGGCAGTCAGAAGCGCACGTCGTCGAAAGGGCCCGTCATGGCCATGACCGTTGCCGATCAGCTCCTAGAGCGTCTCCGTGAGTGGGGCGTTCGCCGGATGTACGGCTATCCGGGAGATGGCATCAACGCCATCCTCGGCGCCCTGGACTCCGCGGGCAACGACCCCGAGCTCATCCAGGTGCGCCACGAAGAGATGGCGGCCTTCATGGCGTGCGCGCACGCCAAGTTCACCGGACAGCTCGGGGTGTGCCTGGCGACGTCGGGCCCCGGTGCCATCCACCTGCTGAACGGTCTGTACGACGCCAAGCTCGATCACCAGCCGGTGCTGGCCATCGTCGGCCAACAGGCGGCGACGGCGTTGGGGGGCCACTACCAGCAGGAGGTCGACCTCACCTCGCTCTTCAAGGACGTCGCCAGCGAGTACGTCACGATGATCACACAGCCCGAGCAGCTGCCGATGGCGGTCGACCGGGCGATACGGATCGCGTCGGCCGAGCGTTGCGTTACCTGTCTGATCCTGCCGAACGACGTGCAGGAGCAGGAGGCACAGCCGCGCCCGCCGCAGGCGTTCAAGACGGTGCCGGGCAGCGTCGGCTTCGCGTGGCCACGCGTCCTGCCCCCGGACGCCGAGCTGCAGCGGGCCGCGACGATCCTCAACCAGGGCGAGCGGGTCGCGATCCTCGTCGGACAAGGTGCGCGCTCTGCGGCGGACGAGGTGATCGAAGCTGCCGACGTGCTCGGTGCCGGCGTGGCCAAGGCGTTGCTCGGCAAGGACGTGCTCCCCGACGACCTGCCCTTCGTCACCGGCTCGATCGGTCTTCTCGGGACCAAGCCCAGCTACGACCTGATGATGGACTGCGACACGCTCCTGATGATCGGATCGAGCATGCCGTATTCGCAGTTCCTCCCGGCCTACGGCCAGGCCAAGGCCGTGCAGATCGACATCGACCCGCGCATGATCGGGATTCGCTATCCGATGGACGTGAATCTGGTCGGCGACTCGAAGGAGACGCTGCGCGCCCTGCTCCCACTCCTGCAGCGCAAGAGTGACCGCGAGTGGCGTGAGACGGTCGAGTCGAACATCACCGACTGGTGGAAGCTGATGGAGGCGCGGGCGATGGCCGACGCCAAGCCGGTGAATCCGCAGCGCATGTTCTGGGAGCTCTCGCCTCGTCTTCCCGACAACGCCATCCTCACGTCGGATTCGGGCTCGGCCGCCAACTGGTATGCCCGCGACGTCAAGATGCGCAAGGGCATGCGCGGCTCGCTGTCGGGCACGCTCGCCACCATGGGCGCGGGCGTGCCGTATGCCATCGGCGCCAAGTTCGCCCATCCCGACCGTGTGGCCGTCGCGCTCGTCGGCGATGGAGCCATGCAGATGAACGGCATGGCGGAGCTGCTCACCATCGAGAAGTACTGGCGCCGGTGGAGCGATCCGCGCCTGGTCATCCTCATTCTCCACAACAACGATCTGAACCAGGTCACGTGGGAGATGCGGGCCATGGAGGGCAACCCGAAGTTCGAGGCGTCGCAGGACATTCCCGACTTCAACTACGCCCGGTTCGCTGAGATGGCGGGCCTCATCGGGATCCGGGTCGAGAATCCCGACGACGTCGCCGCAGCGTGGGAGCGCGCCTTCTCGGCCGATCGCCCCGTCGTCATCGACGCCATCGTCGACCCCGACGTGCCGCCGCTGCCGCCGCACATCGAGTTCAAGCAGGCCAGGGCCATGGTGATGGCCGTCATGCACAACGACCCCGACGGAAAGGACATCGTGCGTCAGGCCGCCAAGCAGGAGTTGCTGGGCTGGCTGCCGGGCCGCGGCTGACCCCTCGTGCTGCGGTAACCTGGGGCCCGCAGATACGAGACCAGAGTCGGAGTGCCCGGCTCGTAGGCCCACCTCACCGCCTCCCGGGTTTGTGGAGAGTTGCCGAGGCAGGCCTCCCACAACCTGAGGAGTTCATGTAGTGACGTCGTTTGCCGAACTCGGCCTGCGCGCCGACTTGGTTGCCGCGCTCGAGGCGGAGGGCATCAGCGAGCCGTTCGCCATCCAAGAAGCCACCATCCGCGACAGCCTCGCCGGCCGCGACGTGTGCGGCCGGGCCAAGACGGGATCGGGCAAGACCCTCGCCTTCGGCCTGCCGATGCTGCAGCGCACGCCCGCGGAGGTCGAGCCCGGGCGTCCGGCCAGTCTCGTCCTGGTCCCGACGCGC
>JAFASB010000273.1 GCA_019244985.1 Acidimicrobiia bacterium
GCCCCTGACACGCCCCCCGGCAACCTGGTGGCGGGCGCAGCGGCCGGCGCCGTGGACAAGGCCCAGGACACCGGCAAGAGGGCCGTCCGCAAGATCCTCGGCCGCCGCAAGGCCAGTTAGGCGCACCCCGCCAGGGGTAGGTTCCGCCCCTGGTGGGAGTGAAAAAGCTCATCGCGTCGTGGCCGGTTGTCCGCCAGCTGAGCGGCGACGATCCCCTCGCGCTCCGGTCGACGGCGAAGTCGGCGCGCACCGAGGCGCTTCCACCGCGAACCGAGACTGCCGACCGCGTCGTCGGCTCGATCTGCCCGTACTGCGCCGTCGGGTGCGGCCAGCTCGTCTACGTGAAGGACGAGAAGGTCACCCAGATCGAGGGCGATCCGGCTAGCCCGGTCTCGCGGGGACGCCTGTGCCCCAAGGGTGCGGCGAGCGAGCAACTGGTCAACAGCCACACCCGCGAATTGAAGATCAAGTACCGGCCGCCCTACGGGACCGCGTGGGAGGAACTGTCGCTCGACCAGGCGATGGACATGATCGCCGACCGCGTGATCGCCACCCGCGAGGCGACGTGGGAGGAGATGGACGACAAGCGGGAGCTGACCTACAAGCGCACGCTCGGCTTCGCCCACCTCGGCGGCGCCACCCTCGACAACGAGGAGAACTATCTCCTCAAGAAGCTTTACACGGCGCTCGGCGCCATCCAGATCGAGAACCAGGCGCGCATATGACACTCCTCCACCGTCCCCAGTTTGGGGACATCGTTCGGTAGAGGCGGCGCCACCACCTTCCAGCAGGATCTCCAGAACGCCGACTGCATCGTCATCGAGGGCTCGAACATGGCGGAGTGCCATCCGGTCGGGTTCCAGTGGGTGATGGAGGCCAAGGAGCGGGGCGCCAAGATCATCCACGTCGACCCGCGGTTCTCGCGAACGAGCGCCGTGGCTGACGTGCACGTGCCCATTCGCGCCGGCACCGACATCGCCTTCCTCGGCGGGATCGTCAACTACATCCTCGAAAACGGACGGGAGTTCCGCGACTACGTCGTGCACTACACGAACGCGGCCACGATCATCGGCGAGGACTTCCGTGACACCGAGGACCTCGACGGTTTGTTCTCGGGGTTCGACGAGGACAAGGCGATGTACGACGTCAGCACGTGGGCGTACGAGGGTGCCGAGGTCAACGCCGCCGCCGGCAACCGCGACAGAGCCGCCCAGGGCGAGGCCCACGGCCGCGGGTCGACGGTCGAACGAGGTCGGCCCAAGGAGCTCGACCCCACCCTCGAACATCCACGCTGTGTTTTCCAGCTGCTGAAGAAGCACTACCGCCGCTACACGCCGGAGGTGGTCGAGCAGGTGTGCGGCATCCCCCAACACCTCTTCCTGGAGGTCGCCGAGTCGCTGTGCCAGAACTCGGGCAGGGACCGCACATCGGCGTTCTGTTACGCGGTCGGCTGGACACAGCACACCGTCGGCGTGCAGTACATCCGCACGGCGGCGATCATCCAGCTCCTTCTCGGCAACATCGGCCGGCCGGGTGGCGGGATCATGGCCCTGCGTGGCCACGCCAGCATCCAGGGGTCGACCGACGTGCCGACGCTGTACAACATCCTCCCCGGGTACATCCCGATGCGCCACGCCCACTCGAAGTTCGCGCTGCAGGACTTCATCCAGAACATTGGCGACAAGTTCGGGTACTGGGGCCACCTCGACTCGTATCTGATCAGCATGCTCAAGGCGTGGTGGGGCGAGAACGCGACCGCGGCCAACGAGTACTGCTTCGACTATCTGCCGCGGCTCACCGGAGACCACTCGGCCTACGTGAGTACGTTGCGCGCGCTCGACGGCGATCTCGAGGGCTACTTCCTCATCGGCGAGAACCCGGCTGTCGGCAACGCCAACGGGAAGCTCCACCGCCTGGCGCTGGCCAAGCTGAAGTGGCTGGTGGTGCGTGACTTCGTCGAGATCGAATCGGCCAGCTTCTGGCACGACGCGCCCGAGATCGAGACCGGAGAGCTGCGCACGGCCGACATCGGCACGGAGGTCTTCCTGATGCCGGCGGCCGCACACACCGAGAAGGACGGCACCTTCACGAACACCCAGCGCATGCTCCAGTGGCACCACAAGGCCGTCGAGCCGCCGGGTGACTGTCGCTCGGACCTCTGGTTCGCCTACCACCTCGGCCGGCGCATCCGGGAGAAGCTGGCCGGGTCGCTCGATCCCAAGAACAAGCCCGTCCTCGAGCTGACGTGGGACTACCCAACCCACGGCCCAACAGACGACCCGTCGGCCGAGGCGGTCCTGAAGGAGATCAACGGGTTCACGGTCGCCGACGGCAAGGCCGTATCGGGCTACGAGGACTTGCAGGCCGACGGATCCACGGCGTGCGGGGTGTGGATCTACAGCGGCTGCTACGCGCAAGACGAAAACCTTCCCGCTCGCCGCAAGCCGCACTGGGAACAGGACACGTGGGTGTCGCCGGAGTGGGCGTGGACGTGGCCGATGAACCGCCACATCATCTACAACCGGGCGTCCGCCGACCCCGATGGCAAGCCGTGGTCAGAACGCAAGAAGTACGTGTGGTGGGACGACGAGAAGAAGGAGTGGACGGGCGTCGACGTCCCCGACTTCAAGAAGACCATGCCGCCGAACCACGAGCCGTCCGAGAGCGACGAGGCGGAGTGGGGACTCCGGGGCGACGAGCCGTTCATCATGCAGTCCGACGGCAAAGGGTGGCTGTACGTGCCCAGTGGCCTGACCGACGGCCCCCTTCCGACGCACTACGAGCCCCACGAATCACCATTCGAGAACCCGCTGTACAAGCAGCAGGCCAACCCGGTGCGCGAGGTGTTCCGACGCAAGGAGAACCCCTACAACCCGACACACGGGCAACCGGGCGCTGAGGTGTTCCCCTACGTGATGACGACCTACCGCCTCACCGAACACCACACGGCGGGCGGGATGAGCCGCTGGCTGCCGTACCTGTCGGAGCTGCAGCCGGAGATGTTCTGCGAGATCAGTCCCGAGCTGGCTGCCGAACGGGACCTCGAGAACGGTGGCTGGGCCACGGTCGTGAGCGCCCGCACGGCCATCGAGGCGCGGGTGCTCGTCACCGACCGGATGCGGCCGCTGACCGTCGCGGGCCGGGTGGTGCACCAGGTCGGGCTCCCCTACCACTGGGGCTCGAACGGCCTCTCGGTGGGCGACTCGGCGAACGACTTGTTCCCGCTCGCCCTCGACCCCAACGTGCACATCCAGGAGGTCAAGGCGGCCACGTGCGACATCCGTCCGGGACGGCGCCCGCGAGGGCGAGCGCTGCTCGGATTGGTCGACGACTACCGCAGGCGGGCGGGCGTGGACACCGAGCAGCCGGGTGGAGATGCCCACGAGGGAGCAGGGAGCGCGTGACGGACGTGCAGCAACGAATGGGCTTCTTCACTGACACG
>JAFASB010000352.1 GCA_019244985.1 Acidimicrobiia bacterium
AGCCTCGGGCTCCTCGGTCGGGTTGGGCTCGAGGTCGAACAAGTACACCATCATGTTGGCGCCCGAAACGCCGTCGATCGTCGAGTGGTGCATCTTGGCGATGACGCCGATGTGGCCGTGCTCGAGGCCCTCGACGATGTACATCTCCCACAACGGTCGGCTGCGGTCGAGTTGGCGGCCGGCGATGTCACCCGCCAGGTCGGCGAGCTCGTGATAGCTGCCGGGGGCAGGGGCGGCGATGCGGCGGAGGTGGTAGTCGAGGTCGAAGTCCGGATCCTCGACCCACACGGGGTGGGCCAGGTCGAACGGGACGCGGGCAAGGCGTTGCGTGAACTGGGGAATCAAGTGCACACGGCGCTGGATGAGGTCGCGCACCTTCTCGAACGAGTAGCCGCCTTCGACCGTCGAGGGGTCGAAGGTCATCGTCGCCGCCACGTGCATGTGGTTGGTCGGCGACTCGAGGTACAGGAAGCTGGCGTCCAGTCCGCTGAGTCGTTGCATGTGGTGTCAGGGCCTCCCTCTAGACCGGTCCCAGCCTCTCACTGATTCTTTTCGCTGCGCTTGCCCAAACGGCCTGCTACGGATTCGCACGCCTCGACCAGGCCAGGCACAAAACGTCGGTAGGCGAGCACACACGCTGCGTGGCCGGCGTGCACAGGGTGGATCGTGGCGTCGGGGATGGCGTTGGCCAGCTTGATCTGGCGGGCTGGCGCGATCAGGTGGTCCTTGGTTGTGACGACGATGGCCGTCGGCACGTCCACCTCGCCGATCCACTCATGGGAGCTGAACCGGCCGAGCGTGCCCATCGCCTGCAGGGCGATGTCGGGGCTGACCCGGCGGAGCTCCTCCATGGCCCAGCGGGTCACGAAGGCGTCCTCACCGAGCTCGACGTCCTCGGGCGGACGCCCGCCACCGCGGATGCGGCCGACCACACGTGTGCCGGCCACGATGCCCGGCAGCATCCGGTACCAGGTGCGCTCGCGCAGCGTGCCGCCGAAGTTCCTGGACGTTGCAGCGAGGACGAGGCCCTCCACCCGGTCGCGGTGTCGGTGCCACGCGAGCTGTGCGACGGGCCCGCCGAGCGAGTAGCCGACGGGAATGAAGCGCTCGATGCCGAGGACGTCGGCGACGGCGGCGATGTCGTCGGCGCAGTCCGAGAGCCGGAACCGCTTCCCCGCCGGGAACCCGCGCCCGTGGCCACGCAGGTCCATGGCGACGACGCGGTACCGGTCGGCGAGCACCGGGAACGCTGGGAACCAGTTGAGCTGTGTCGTGGCCACGAGGCCGTGCACGAGGAACAGCACCGGCGCTCCGGGCGGACCCTCCATCTCGTAGACGAACGTGTCGCCGCGGCCGGGAACCTCCACCGTGCGCCCGGGCGGGCGCGACACCGACGCCAGCTTGCTGACTGACAGACCGAAGACCTCGAACATGCTTACTCGGTACTCCCGCTCTTGCCCTCGGATGCGACCGCCTTTTTCAGTTCTTCGAGGGCGTCTTGGATGTGATCTGTCAGCTGCCAGAGGTCGGGCATGAGCTCACGGCACGACACGATGCCGAAGTTCAGCGATCCGCAGTAGCTCCAGACCGTGATGTTGAGCCCGATGCCTTCGAGGATCGGACCCATCGAATAGATCGATACGAGGCGCGCTCCTGCAATCTCCAACGGCGTTCTCGGCCCGGGCACGTTGGATATGACCACGTTGATGGGCGGACGGTGACGGCTGGCCAGCTCCCGCTTCGAATAGAAGCGCATGAAGGCGGCGAACGGGCGGGGCGGTGTGAGCTCGGTCCAATCCGACAGCATCTCGGCGCCGAGGGCGTTGTGGACCTCCTTGGCGCCCTGCATCATGCGGTGCACGGTGCGCACGCGTTCGACGGGATCGGCGACGTCGGTCGGGATCGACGTGAACAGGTTCGACACCATGTTCCCCGACGAACGCGTTCCCATCTCGCCGACGGACACGGGCACGCCCGACATCAGGGGGCGCGCCGGGAGCTCGCCGCGGTCCTCGAGGTAGCGGCGCAGGGCCGCCGCCGACAGGGCGAGGATGACGTCGTTCACGGTCGCCCCGAGGGCGTCCTTGATCTCCTTGACGTCGTCGAGGGAGACCGACGAGAACACGAAGCGCCGGTGCGGCGTGAGGGCCCGGTTGAACGAGACGGCCGGGGCGCTGAACGGCGGAGGCGGCAGGTCGCCGCCGGCCCGCCGGCGCTTCGCCAACCGGAACACGCCCTGAAACGTGCGCCACAAAAGCGTCGGCAGGTGTGCGAATGCCACGGCGAGCGACTTCACGGCCCCCGCGAACAGTTCCCAGTCCGACGGGATCGGGTCGGGTCGCCACGCGTCGGGCTGTTCGGTTTCAGCTCCGCCCGCGTCATCCGCGTCGCCGACGCCGAGCACGTTGGCGAGCATGGCGGCGGCCGCCACCCCGTCGGCGGCCGCGTGGTGGATCTTGGCGACGACGCCGATGTGGCCGTGCTCGAGGCCCTCGACGACCCACAGCTCCCAGAGCGGACGTCGCCGGTCGAGCTGATGGCTGGCGATGTCCGAGATCAGCTCGCCGAACTCTTTCGGACCTCCCGGGGCAGGCACGGCCACGCGTCGCACGTGGTAATCGAGATCGAAATCCGGGTCCTCGACCCACACCGGGTGGGTGAGCCCGAACGGCACCTCGACAACGCGGCGGCGGAACGGCGGCAGGTACTGGAGACGGCTGCCGAGGATCTGCTTGAGGAGGTCGAAGCTGTAGCCGCCGGGCACGTTCGCGGGATCGACGACGGCGATCTTCAGCGTGTGCATGTGGAGCGTCGGCGTCTCCATGTAGAGGAAGCCGGCGTCCAGCCCCGTCATCCTCTCCACTGATCCTCCTTCAGCTCGTCACTGCGCGCAGGCCGCGGCTTTGCTACTCAGGCTGGTCCCTCGCCGGCCGGAGCGCAAAAGGTTGGCGTCCAGACCGTTGGTCAGGTAGCAGAACGACAGGCCGGTCTCGGGGTCGGCCCACGCCACCTGCCCGCCGGCGCCCATGTGCCCGAAGGCGCGCCCCGAAACCGTGCGGCCGAAGCCGCGGAACGAGGACTTCCCGTCGTCGCCCGCGACCACCATGCCGCGGGTCCGATTGGCGGACACCATGCCGATCAGGGGGTCGACGAACGTGTTGCGGACGACGCTCGTGCCGTCGTGCAGGACCTCCGCCTCCCACAGGCCGTCGGGATTGTGGAGGAGGGCCTGGTAGTAGAGGGCGACGTCGGACGCCCTCGCCACCGCGCCCCCACCCGGCACGCCGACGGCGCGCGCCTTCGGATCGTTGAACTCGAGCAGGGCTTGTTCGGTCACCTCGCCGAGGGGGATCTCGCGCACGCCGAAGAGGCGCTCGACCTCGTCGCCGTCGGGCGGCTCGCCCGTTGCGACGAGGGTGGCGATGCCGTCTTGATCGTCGACTGGCGCGCCGAGGGCCATGCCTTTGAGCCCGAGCGGCTCGGTGATGCGCTCCCTGACGAATCGCCGGTAGTCGACGCCCGACGCCTGCTCCACGAGGTCGGCCAGTACCCAGTGGGCCGACGTCGGGTGGTACTCCATCTGGGAACCGGGCTCCCAGTTGAGCCGCCATTCGGCGTACCGCTCGAGCCGCTTGGCTCGAGCGGCCCACACG
>JAFASB010000377.1 GCA_019244985.1 Acidimicrobiia bacterium
TGGACGCGTCTCGCGACGTCCTGGGCCGCTTTGACCTGGACGCCAACCAGATCTGGCTGTGGGGCCAGGGCCGGGCGACGGTCCTGCCGAGCTTCGCGGACGTATGGGGACTCGAGGCGTCCTTGTGCTCGGCCGTCGACCTGGTGCGCGGCCTCGGTGTGCTCGCCGGCATCGACGTCGTCGACGTCGCAGGGATGACCGCCGGTTACGACACCGACTACGTCGCCCAGCGGGAGTCGTGCATTGCCGCCCTCGAAGACGGCGCCGACCTCTTCCTCGTGCACGTCGAGGCGAGCGACGAAGCGGGCCACGCCGGTGACGTGGCGGCCAAGGTGGAGGCCCTCGAGCGTTGGGACGAGCAGATCATCGGCCCGCTCGTCGACGAGCTCGCCCGGCTCGCGCCGTGGCGCCTGCTTGTGCTTCCCGACCACGCAACGCCGACCAAGCTCATGACCCACACGCCAGACCCGGTGCCGTACCTCCTCGCCGACTCCGAGACCGACGGCCTCGGCGGCGAGTACACGGAGTCGTGGACCGCAACCTGCGAGCCTGTCGCCGCCCACTCGTTGATGGGAAGGCTCCTCCAGCGCTGACTCAGGTGTAACGGCTGATGTAGCCGCGCGTGCGGAAGGCCTGGAGCATCCGGGTGAGGAAGAACACGACGACAACGCCGAGGAGCACACAGCTCACGAGGGCCACGCCGAGCTCGCCCCAGAGCATCCCCCGGCCGTCGAACAGAGCGCGTCCCGCAACGAAGGCGTGCGTCGTCGGCAGGGCCTCGGCAACGGGGCGCAGCAACCAGGGCAGCGCGGCGACCGGATAGAAGACGCCCGACAACGGCAGGACCACGAACAGGATCCCCCACGCCAGTGCTTCGGCGCCTGTGCCGAAACGCAGCACGAGGGCGATGACGAACAGGGCGATCACCCATCCGTTCTCGAGGGGCACGGCGGCCACCGGGATCAGACCGATGCCGAGGTCGGTGACGTTGAAGGCGAAGAACCCGAGGGCGGTGAGCGACACGACGGCGAGGCCGAGGAACAGCTTCACCATGCCGAACAACACGACGCCGCCGACGTACTCCATCTCGCGCAACGGCGTGACCATGAGGTTGAGCAGGTTGCGCGTCCACGCCTCCTCGAGGAAGCCGGTCGCCAGCGCGATCTGCGACTGGTACACCACGTGCCAGAGGAGGATGCCCGACAGCAGGTAGCCGGCAGCCAATCGTCCGGCCGCGGCGTGTCCCGGATGCACGAAGGCGGCGATCGACCCGAACAGCAACACATCGACGAGCGGCCAGATGGTGACGTCGAAAAGCCGGTGCGGCGCACGCAGCAACACGTAGTAGTGGCGGCGGGCCACGGCCTTGATCCGCAGCCATGACAGTTGCACCCCCGTCATCCCGCCGGCCTTTCCGTCTCCTGGGCGCGCTCGTGCGAATGCTCCGCCTCCTCACGGCCGGCGAGACGCAGGAACACGCTCTCGAGGTCGGCGCCGCCGAAGGCGCGCGCGACGTCGGCGGGCGTGCCGTCGGCGACGATGCGGCCTGAAGCGATGAACACGACGCGATCACACATCCGCTCGACCTCGACCATGTTGTGGCTCGTGACGAGCAACGTCGTGCCTTCGTCGCGGCACAGCGCCTGCAGGCCAGTTCGTACGCGCAACGCAACGTCGGGGTCGAGTGACGCCGTCGGCTCGTCGAGCACGAGTAGCCGGGGCCCGTGGAGGATCGCCTTCACGATCCCGACCAGTGTTCGCTGACCCGATGACAGATCGGTACCACGCGCCCGCGCGAGGTGGGCGATGCCGAATCGGTCCAGGGCGGCCTCGATGTCGGGGTCCGGTATGCCGTAGAGCTGGCCGTAGAAGCGCAGGTACTCGTCGACCTTGAGGCGCTCCGGCAACGGGAGGTAGCCGGCGGCGAAGCCCACCTGCGCCATCGCCGCGCTCCGACCCTTCGGCAGCCGATGGCCTGCGACGTCGATCGAGCCCTCGTCGGGCGCGACGACGCCGAGCAGCATCAGCAGCGTGGTCGTCTTCCCCGCGCCGTTGGGGCCGAGCAGTCCCACGCGCTCGCCGGTGCGGACGACGAGATCGATGCCGTCGACGGCGGCGACGCCACCGAAGCGCTTGGTCACCGCTGCGAGGGAGATGACCTCGTCCATGTCCCCATCGTGACGCGCAATCCCCTGAACGTGCCTATGCTGTTGGCGTCGACGGCGGGGGGACGCAGCAGGCCGGAGCCCCCAGTCCCCGTCGCACACCCCCCGACATCGTCGAGGTGATCAATCTCTCGTGGTCGGGCGAGCCCTCCGCTGTGCCCGCCACTAGTCCTTACACAAGAGGTCGTAGCAATGAGTGTGGAGGAGCAGGCGCTCGAGCGTTCTGTGCTGGAACGCAAGGACCGCGACGAGTTGGCCGCCATCGCCGAGGCGATGGGTGTGAAGGCGGGGACGCGGACGTCGAAGGCCACCCTCATCAGTCAGATCCTTCGTGAGGCGGGCATCGAGACCGAGGACGACAAGCCCAAGCGGGCGGCGAGAACCAAGACCGGCAACGGCAGTGCCGAAGCCGGCGACGGCGACGACGCCGAGCCGGCCGGCGAGACGAGTGAGCAACCGGCCGACGAGGCGACCGCCTCGGAGGAGCCGGCCGCGGCAAAGGCCGACGCAGATGCGGAATCCGATGAACGGACCGAAGCGAGCGCGCCGGCGCGGCAGGAGCAGCGGGGTCAGGAACGCCAAGAGGGTCGAGGCAACCAGCAGAACTACGGCGGCGCGGCCGAACCCGGGAACCGGCGCAGCCGGCGGCGCCGGGGCCGCGACCGCAGCGATCGGGGCGACCGCGACCGCAGCGACCGCAACGACCGCGACGACCGCGGCGACCGGCAGGACCGCCAGCCGCAGGACCAGGGAGAACGCGAGCCGCAGTTCCAGGGTGAGCCCGTCCCTGTCGAGGGTCTGCTCGACCTGCGCGACGAGGGCTACGGCTTCCTGCGCACGGGTGGCTACCTCTCGACCCAGAGCGACGTCTACGTCTCGCTCAGCCAGGTGCGGCGCTTCGCACTGCGCAAGGGCGACTTCGTCAGCGGTGCCAGCCGTCCGGCCGGGAGCAACGAGAAGTACCCGGCGCTGTTGCGGATCGACACGGTCAACGGGCTGACGCCCGACGAGGCGCAGGCCCGCCCCCGCTTCGAGGAGCTCACACCTCTCTTCCCCGACCAGAAGCTGCGGCTCGAGGTGCCCGGCGACACCAACAACATGGTCGCCCGCATCGTTGACCTTCTCTCGCCGATCGGGAAGGGCCAGCGCGGGCTGATCGTCTCGCCGCCCAAGGCCGGCAAGACCACGGTGCTCAAGCAGATCGCCCACTCGATCGAGACCAACAACCCCGAGGTCCACCTCATGGTGCTGCTCGTCGACGAGCGGCCCGAAGAGGTCACCGACATGCGGCGCTCGGTCAAGGGGGAGGTCGTCTCGTCCACGTTCGACCGCCCCTCCGAGGAGCACACCCAGGTCGCCGAGCTTGCGATCGAGCGGGCCAAGCGCCTCGTCGAGATGGGCAAGGACGTGGTGATCGTTCTCGACGGCATCACCCGCCTTGCCCGGGCTTACAACCTGGCGGCGCCGGCCTCGGGCCGCATCCTCTCGGGTGGCGTCGACTCCGCGGCCCTCTATCCGCCCAAGAAGTTCTTTGGCTCCGCCCGCAACATCGAGGAGGGTGGCTCACTCACGATCCTGGCGACGGCCCTCATCGAGACGGGGTCCCGGATGGACGAGGTGATCTTCGAGGAGTTCAAGGGCACCGGCAACATGGAGTTGCGCCTCGACCGCAGGCTGGCCGAGCGCCGCATCTACCCCTCGATCGACGTCGACGGTTCGTCCACCCGCCACGAGGAGCTGCTCTTCGAGCGCCACCAGCTCCAGCAGGTCTGGAAGCTGCGCCGCGTGCTCAATGCGCTCGAGGGAGGCGCCGGCCTCGAGCTGCTGATGGACAAGATCAAGACCACCAAGAGCAACGACGAGTTCCTGGGCGAGATCGCCAAGGCCCCGACACCTACCGGCTAGGGAACACCCGGACGGCCGGAGTGGTTGAACAATCGCTCGCCCTAATGTGGAGATCGAAATGAAGGCAGACATTCACCCCCAGTACGGCACCGCCAACGTGAAGTGTTCCTGCGGGAACACGTTCGAGACGCGGTCGACACAGTCCGACCTGCACGTCGAGCTCTGCAACGAGTGCCACCCGTTCTTCACCGGCAAGCAGAAGCTGGTCGACACCGGTGGCCGGGTCGAGCGCTTCGAGCGCCGCTACGGCGCTCGCAAGGGGAGCAAGAAGTAGCCGACGCCGAGCGGGCGGAAGCCCTTCGCCAGGCCAAGCTGCGCGCCCTCGTGCGAGGGCGTTGGGGAGACGGAGAACGCCGCCCTGAACGTTTTCCGGGCGGCGCCGCGCTCGTCGGCGGCGGGACCGCTTGGATCTTGGCGGACGAGGAGCCGGCGCGTGCCCTTGGTCGCGGGCTCCTCTGGGCCGGTCGATTCCCGATCGGTGAACTGCATCTGCTCGTCGACAACGGGTCGGGCGTCCTCGCCCGTCGGGCGGCGGCGTTCACCGACCCCCCGACGGTGTGGCGGATCGACGGCACCTCGCTCGTCGAGGCAGAACCGGAACCGCTCGCGCCCGACCCGCCTCTCGACCCGCGGCTCGAGCCGCTCGTCCATGTGATCCGCCGGTCGGGCGCCGAGCCCGTCGTCGAGCACGGCGTGCTGCGCGGCGAGGTTCTGGGGCTCGAGGTGGCGCGCGCCGTCGTCGACGAGCATGGCGCGATGCTCGAGGTGGGGGTCGGCAAGCACGACCGCCAGGCCCAGGGCATGGTGCACGCCGACGAGCCCACCGAGGCTTCGCTCGCTCGGGTCGTCGCCACCGTCGAGGGTCACCGGCGATCCGGCGCTCCGCATCACCCGTACAACCGCCTCGCCCCCGAGCGGTGGCTGCGGGCCCGGGCGCTCGCCAAACCGTCGATGGTCGGGGCCGCCGAGCTGACGCCGGTTCCCTCGCCCGTCGAGGTCGACGACCTGCGCCGGCCTGCGCCGGCACCGGCCGCCGGCGTCGACGTCGACGGTCGGCCGCTGGTCGCCGTCTTCTCGACCGGTATCGACGTGGACCTGGTGCCGGCAGCCGTCGACGCACGCGTGGCCGACGCTCGAGACGCACGTCTGCTCATCGTCGTTCCCGAGCGTGACGACCACCCGTACCTGCGCCCGCTTGCGGATGCGTTGAAGGACCCGGCCGCGGTGATGACCGTCTCCGATGATTGGCGCGCGCCGTAACCTCGAATCGCAATGCTTGAACGGCTCGCTGATCTGGAGCAGGAGTACGAGGACGTGCTCCGCAAGCTCGCTGACCCTGCGGTCATCGGCGACCAGCACGCGCTGCGGGACGTGTCGCGCCGGCACAAGCAGCTCGAGCCCATCGTCCAGCGATACCGCGACTATCGGCGTGCCGTCGACGAGCTGGGCGAGGCCAAGCAGATGCTCGGCGACTCGAGCGGCGAGGACCGCGAGATCTGGCGTTCGATGGTCGACGAGAACGAGGCCGCCATCGAGCGGCTGGAAGACGAACTTCGGGTGCTCCTCCTGCCCCAGGACCCCAACGACGAAAAGAACGTCATCGTCGAGATCAGGGGTGCCGAGGGTGGCGAAGAGGCGAACCTGTTCGCCAAGGATCTGTTCGACATGTACCAGCGATACGCCGAGCGCATGCGCTGGAAGCTCGAGGTCCTCGGCACCGACCCGTCCGACATGGGTGGCTACAACGAGATCACGTTCCTTCTCAAGGGCGACGGCGTGTGGAGCCGCATGAAGCACGAGGGCGGTCCCCACCGCGTGCAGCGCGTGCCGGTCACCGAGTCGCAGGGCCGCATCCACACGTCGTCGGCCACGGTCACCGTGCTGCCCGAGGCCGAGGAGGTCGACATCGAAATCGACCCCAACGACCTCAAGGTCGACGTCTACCGCTCCACCGGTCCCGGTGGTCAGTCGGTGAACACGACGGACTCCGCAGTGCGCATCACCCACCTGCCGACCGGCACCGTCGTCGCCATGCAGGACGAGAAGAGCCAGATCCAGAACCGGGCGAAGGCCCTGCAGGTGCTCCGGGCCCGGCTGCTGAAGGCCGAGCAGGACCGCCAGGCGGCCGAGCAGTCCGAGCAGCGCCGCGGCCAAGTCGGTGGTGGCGGCCGGTCGGAGAAGATCCGCACCTACAACTTCAAGGAGAACCGGATCACCGACCACCGCATCGGGCTCACGCTGTACAAGCTCGACAAGGTGCTGATGGGCGAGCTCGACGAGGTGGTCGACGCCCTTGTCGCTGATGAGCGAGCCCGCCAGCTGGCGGGCGCCGACACGTGAGCGAGCCGAAGGCGAGCGAACCAATGTGGCAGCAGCGTTTTCGGTCATGGTCGACGCCGGAGGCGGCGACCCAATGAGCGAGCCCCAGCGCGAGGTTCGGCAGAGCCCCGCGCCGGCGGCGGGGACCCTCACCTGGCGCCACCTCTACGCGTTGGCGACCGAGCGCCTTGGGTCCGACATCGAGGCCCGCCGCATCGTCGAACGCGCGTCCGGTCGAGAAGGGCCCGACTGGCTGCTCATCCTCGACGAGCCCGCGCCCGCGCGGGCGGTGCCGTTCTTCGACGACATGGTCGAGCGCCGCGTCGCGGGGGAGCCGCTGCAGTACGTGCTGCGGCGGTGGGGGTTCCGCACCCTCGACCTGCTCGTCGACCGGCGCGTGCTGATCCCTCGGCCCGAGACCGAGGTCGTCGTCGAGGTCGCCATCCGCGAGGTGCGCCGGATCGGCTCGCCGCAGCCGCTGGTCGTCGACCTCGGCACCGGCTCGGGCGCAATCGCCCTGTCGATCGCCGCTGAGGTCCCCACTGCCCACGTGTGGGCGACCGATGCGTCCGAGGACGCGCTGGCCGTCGCCCGCGCAAACCTCGCTGGCATCGGGGCCGCCGCCGTCCGCGTGCGGACTGCATCCGGCCGCTGGTTCGAAGCCCTCCCCCTCGCCCTGCGCGGTCAGTTCGATCTCGTGGTGTCGAACCCGCCGTACATCGCCGACGGCGAGGTGCTGCCCGCCGAGGTCGTCGACTGGGAGCCGCGGTCGGCGCTCGTCGCCGGTCCTGCGGGCACCGAGGCCGTCGCCGAGGTCCTGAACGGCGCCGCGTCGTGGTTGGCGCCGGGTGGCGCAGTGGTGATCGAGATCGCCCCGCACCAGGCCGACGAAGCGCGGCGGCTGGCGCAGCTGGCGGGCTTCCCTGATGCCGACGTCCGCCCCGACCTCAACGGCCGGGCGCGGGTTCTGGTGGCCCGAAACTGAGCGACGCGACCTTCGAAGCTGCAGCCGACGCCCTCCGGCGCGGGCTCGTCGTGGTCATTCCGACCGACACCGTCTACGGCGTCGCCGTCGACCCGAGGGTCGAGGGCGCCACTGCCCGTCTGTTCGATGCCAAGCGCCGGCCCTTCGACGTGCGTCTGCCAGTCCTCGTCGACGGTGTCGAGCAGGCGAGGGAGGTCGCCACGGTGGATCATCGGGCGCGCGCCGTGATGGCGCGGTTCTGGCCTGGTGGATTGACGATCGTGCTGCCGATGTGCGCCGGCGTC
Organism: Acidimicrobiia bacterium; assembly: GCA_019244985.1. Classification (GTDB taxonomy): domain Bacteria; phylum Actinomycetota; class Acidimicrobiia; order Acidimicrobiales; family AC-14; genus CADDZP01. The sequence goes on from JAFASB010000377.1 coordinate 7,659, forward strand.
GATCTCGCCCTCGGCGACGGTGCGGGCGCTTCGACTGTCGGCGTGCGATGCCCAAACCACGACGTCCCGACGCGACTGTGCGCCGCCGTCGGGCCACTCGCGACGACGAGCGCGAACCTGCACGGCCAGCCCACGCCGCCTACCGCCGCCGAGGTGGAAGCGTTGTTCGGCGAGGCTGTTGCCGTGGTCGTTGATGGCGGCCGCTGCGAAGGCGAACCGTCAACGGTCGTCGACCTCACGGGGCCCGCGCCGCGCCTCATTCGCGAGGGCACGGTGGCATGGTCGGACGTGCTCGGGGTCGCCGGGTGATCGACCCGCACGCCACTACCATCGCCCACGCTGGCGCACCGCAGCGCCTGCCGTAGTTCTCGTTCCGTGCGACCGTTCCAACGACACAAGGGCCTGATCGCGCTGACGACCGCTGCAGTTGCGGCCTCGGCGTTATTCCTTTCCCTCGCGCAGCCCACGGTGTATCGAGCGACCGCGCTCGTGCGCGTCCCGAGCTCGACCCAGACGGCCGGCGAGCTCCTCACCCTGCGCAGTGCGCGTCTGCGCGCCGCGGTGGCCGAGCGGGCCGGGATCACGCCGAAGGTGACCATCGAGCGGGCGTCGCAACCCGACCAAATCCGGGTCATCGCCGAGGCCGACACGGCCCGCGGCGCCGCCGATCTGGCGAACGGGTACGTCGCCGTCCACCTGGCTCAGCTCCACGACGAGCAGATCGCGGCGGCGGCGCCCCAGGCCACCGACCTACGGACGCGTCTCGCCGACGCCCAGCGCCAGCTC